>NZ_DALYOQ010000062.1:0-28510 GCF_031974595.1 Pantoea sp. CTOTU46764
CAACGTAAAAGCCTCAGCGCTGCGGATAGCCCTTATGCCGCAGCAGACGCGCCAGAGCCTCTGGCAAAAGTGCCCCCGGCCTGCGCCCTCGTCGTTAGCTTAATTGACAAGCATTACGCCATGAATGGCGATCCTACGAGAACTGCAAATATGCCACGTGCGTCTGTAAGAACTCTTCCAAACCATGACGTCCATCGGCACCGCCAATGCCCGATTTACGCCAGCCCGCATGGAAACCTTGCATCGCCTCGAAATTCTCGCGGTTGATGTAGGTTTCGCCAAACTTCAACTTACGCAGGGCAACCATCGCGGTGTTGAGGTTCTGGGTGTAAATCGATGAAGTCAGACCGTATTCGCAGTCATTTGCCAGCGCTACGGCTTCATCAAGGGTTTTAAAGGTCATCACTGGCAGCACTGGACCAAAAATCTCCTGCTGCATGATCTCCATATCCTGACGCACGCCCGTGATGATAGTTGGTTCAAAATAGAAGCCTTTGCTGCCTGCTCGCTTTCCGCCCAGCACCACTTTGCCGCCATCCGCGACCGCATTTGCCACTTTCTGCTCAACGCGCTCCAGCGCGGCCGCGGTGATCAGCGGACCCATATCAATATCATTTTGCTCAGCCGGATTACCGAACTTCACCTGCTGCATGGCGGCAGTCAGCGCGCTGATAAAGCGGTCGTAAATGCCTTCCTGCACATAAACGCGCTCAGCGCAGTTACACACTTGTCCGGTGTTGATTACGCGGGAGCTGACGATTGCTTTAACCGCCAGATCGAGATCGGCATCATCCATGACGATAGCCGGCGCTTTTCCGCCCAGCTCCAGCGAGACTTTGGTGACGTTTTTCGCCGCCGCTTCCATGGTGGCGATACCGGCGTTGACGCTGCCGGTCAAACTGACCAGACCGACTTTCGGGTTGCCTGCCAGTTCCTGGCCAATCTCCGGGCCATAGCCATAAACAAAGTTGATCACACCTTTTGGCAGACCAATTTCATGGATGATTTGCGCAAAAATCGCCGCATTGTTAGGCGTCAGCTCACTTGGCTTGATAACAATGGTATTGCCGGTTACCAGCGCGGGCGCGGCTTTACGTGCAATCAGGAAGAAGGGAAAGTTCCACGGCAGAATGCCGGTGGTGACGCCAATCGCTTTCTTGAACACAAAGATGTTTTCGTTGGGACGATCGCTGTTAATGATCTCGCCATCATAACGGCGTGCCCATTCGGCCATGTACTCAAGGTAATCGGCGGTAAACAGCACTTCGGTTTGCGCCAGTCCCTGGGTTTTTCCGCCTTCGGCGACGATAGTGGCGGTCAGTTCCGGCTCACGCTGACGAATCGCAACGGCAATTTTGCGCAGCCAGTTGCCGCGTTCAACCGCGGGAAGCGCTTCCCAACCCGGCTGCGCCACTTCAGCAGCGTCGATGGCTTGCGCGGCATCGTGTTTGCTGCCTTCCGGCACGCGCGACAGTAACGCCTCGGTTGCCGGGTTAATCACTTCTATCCACTTGTCGTTCTGATCGGCAACAAACGCGCCATTAATGTAATGTTGATGGTGTGTTGTCATGTGCAGGTTCTCCGCGATCGGTTTCGTTAAAGATTTGTGAAGTGCAGAGTGAAACAGTTCGCGGTGTGGCACCTTTTTGTTATTGCCAATGCGACTTGAGGGATGGCAAAGAAGGGAAGAACAGCACGACAGACGCAACATTCCTGGCGAAATGCCGCGCTTTCAGCGGCTTAGAAGCGATTCAAGCTATGTTAAATAAATGTCAGGACCCCGGCATCGCCGCGCCGCTGGCAATAAACCACGCCAAAAAACTGACGCCAGCAATGATGATGGCAATAGGGAAAAGCAGTCCGATTTTCATAGTCATTCCGTGAGTTAAGCGATCTGCACGATCGCGCGATGGGTTTTCATCATACTGAACAGCTGGAATTGCGTGGCGTCATCGACCTGACGCAGATGCTCACCTTTCTGATAATGAATCGCATGAATGTGACCCAGCTGGCGCCAGACCACAATCACCGACGCCAGCAGGGCGCAATTCTCTTCGCTCTGCACGCAATCCAGCGTGGCGTAGTGCGTCTCATCTAATCCATTAATAAAGACGTTAAGCGCCTGCGCCGGCACGATGGCGCGGATGTCATCCAGCATCACGCGGCTCACCGATTGTGACAGCAGTAGCCGCAATCTTTTGGTATTCATCTCAATCCTTCGTCCTGATGATTTTCCCAACGTTATACGGATTAAACGCCTGCGGGGAAAGTCTGGTGCGCGGCTTTGTGTGACTGCCATGTTAACTGTTGCAGTGGCAGTGAATCAAAAACTGTGCTGATCGACACAGCATATTAGAAAAATATGCTGAATAATAAGCCACTTATAAAAAACACTTCGTTGCCTGCCTGCAAATGCGATTTTGTGATCCTTATGTTGACGACCCACCGAATTTTGCCAGCAACCTCCGCTTTCCGGCAGCCATCCAAAGGCTGACGAAAAGCTGCCCACCGTAGACTGCCGGTAATCGGGAGACCGCCGGTTTCCTGTTGGCCTCAACCTTACGAAGGAATAACAATGAACAGTGCCATCATTGCAGGTATTTTCTGGCATCTGGTGGGTGCCGCCAGTGCCGCCTGTTTTTATGCTCCATTTAAGCAGGTGAAAAAGTGGTCCTGGGAAACGATGTGGTCGGTGGGCGGCATTATGTCGTGGCTGATTCTTCCCTGGGCGGTGAGTGCGGTATTACTGCCGAATTTCTGGGCGTATTACGGCAGCTTTAGTTTCTCTCAACTGATGCCGGTGTTTCTGTTTGGTGCTATGTGGGGCATCGGAAACATCAACTACGGGTTGACCATGCGCTACCTCGGCATGTCGATGGGCATTGGGATTGCTATCGGCATCACTTTAGTGGTGGGAACCCTGATGACGCCGCTGCTGCAGGGACGCTTTGTTGAGCTATTCAACTCGACCGGTGGACGTATGACGCTGCTCGGCGTGTTTGTTGCGTTGATTGGTGTGGCGATTGTTTCACGTGCCGGCCTGTTGAAAGAGCGGGCGCTGGGCATCAACGCTGAAGAGTTAAACCTCAAGAAAGGGCTGATTCTGGCCGTAATGTGCGGTATCTTCTCGGCTGGCATGTCGTTTGCGATGGATGCCGCCAAGCCGATGCATGAAGCCGCAGCCAATCTGGGTATCAATCCGTTGTATGTGGCCTTGCCAAGCTATGTGGTGATCATGGGCGGCGGTGCATTAGTCAATCTGGCTTATTGCTTCATCCGTCTGGCGGTAAAAACCGATCTCTCAGTACGCCGTGATTTCTCCGTCGCCAAACCGATTCTGCTGGCCAATATCGCGTTTGCCGTGCTCGGCGGCACCATGTGGTATCTGCAGTTCTTCTTCTACGCCTGGGGCCACGCTAAAATCCCCGCACAGTACGACTTTGTCAGCTGGATGCTGCATATGAGTCTCTACGTGCTGTGCGGTGGCTTGGTTGGTCTGGTGCTGAAAGAGTGGAAAAACGTCCGGTGCGCGTGCTGTCACTGGGTTGTGTGGTGATCATCATTGCCGCCAACATTGTGGGATTAGGGTTAGCAAACTAATAAAAAGCCTGACGCTCACCTCGCGTCAGGCTTTAACTTTTTCAGATGAGAGTTCACGATGCGGCAGGAAGCGCTGCCGCCACGCACTCGGCGTTAAACCGGTTTCCCGCGTAAATACCACCGAAAAGTAGTTACTGTCATCGAAACCGCAACGTGCGGCCACTTCACTGATTAAGCAATCCTGCGTCCGCAGCAGATACTTCGCCTGGCACAGTTGGAGCTGCCGCAAATAGTGACCCACGGTCATACCGGTTTGCTGGCGAAACAGCTGTTTTAACGCGCGCTCGCTTAACTGATTCTGCTGGCAAAACACCGCCAAATCGAATGGACGGCTGATGGCACCTTGCAGCGCCGACATCAGCAGATCCAGTTGCTCACCTTCAGGCAATGCCCAGGGCCGATCGGCAGCATAACCGTGACGACGCAAAATCAGCGCGAGTTGCAAAAACAGCGCTTCGGAGAGTTGAATCGATAGCGAATCACTTTTGCGGCTCTCGCGCTCAAGTTGGCTAATCACGCCACGCGCCAACGCCATCCCGCGCGTGGTCAAACGCCAGCAGCCCGGGGAATCTTCTTCTTGCGGCGGCAGCAACTGACTCCAGTCGAGGCCAAGACGAAAGCGATCGCGGCAGTAAAGAATGTTATCCAGCGCCAGGTCGTTGACGCTGTCGTAGCTGTGGCAGTCGCTATCGTGAATGTAAAAAACGTCGCCGCAGGTTATCAACCATGGACGATCGTTCAACACATGCAGGCCGTTGCCGCGCCAGACGATAACGATTTCACTGAATTCATGACGATGCGGAGGGAAGGAGGGCTGCGGCATGCGCTCGGCCACAGCAATCGGCAGATTGGTGGCCGGAAAATAGTCTTCGCGCGTTAAGATTAGCGACATGAGGAAACGCTCCCGTTATAACATCTGCTGGCGCTCCGCTCTGGGCGCGCAGCCAAATTCTCGCCGGAACAGTGTGGAGAAGTGGTTGCTGTCACCAAATCCGCACTGGTAGGCAATGTCTGTTATGCGTATATCACTATGACGCAGTAAATGCCGCGCCTGTAACAGGCGAAGCCGATTCAGGTAACGCTGCGGTGTATTGCCGGTTTGCTGCTTCATCTGGCGGTGCAGGGTACGCAGCGACAATGAAAAACGATCGGCTAAGGCATCCCACTCAATCTCTTCACTGTAGTGCTCATTGAGCCAGTCGAGCAACCGATGTAAGCGGGCTTCCTGATCCTGTGATTGATCGTTGTGAGCCGCTTCGCGCAACAACACCAACAGTTGCAGAAAAAGTTGTTCCTGACGTGCGTGCCGTTCCAGCGACCACGCATCTTGCTGCTTCATCTGCGTAACGATTTGCAGCGCCTGCCCCATCACTTTGTGATTGATGCGCCAGTGCGATGCGTAGTGGTCCTCTTCTTCGCGCGGCAGAAGATCCTGCAAACCCGAGAGAAAACGGAATGCCGCCGGACTGCGATACAGCACGTTTGTCAGACATAAATTCTCCGTTTGCTCATAAAGATGGCGATCGTGATCGCGCACGAAGCATACGCACCCTGCGGATAAAGCCTGTGGCTGACCGTTAAACACATGAATGCCAGAACCTTGTTCCACCAACACAATTTCATGGAAATCATGATGATGCTCCGGAAATGCCTGCTGCGGCACGCGCGGCTCAATGGCGATGGCGTAATTCCCTTCCGGGAAGAAATCTGCGCTATGTAAAACGGTCATGATTCGCCTCTTTATTTGTTCAACTGTTGCCGAGTCTACGCAGGCGCCCCGCACCTTACCTTGAATTTTCACCTTAGTGACGCAGGAAAATGGCTAATTTTTCAAGATCTCGCCAGCGATTGACGGAAATGCGGCAAGGCTCACATCTCTCTTCTTGTGTGGTTCTGTGAGCTTTCTCACGAACTTCTTTGTTAGCGTGCCAGTGACTATTACGCACTGGCAGTAAGGGGAAGGTGGCAAAAAGCAGGGATTTCTAATCTGTTGTCATCTCATCACAGGAAGAACACGCCATGAGTATGCGTAACATTGTTGCCATTGATTTAGGCGCATCCAGCGGGCGCGTGATGCTCGCACAATGGAGTTCAGCGAATCAGCAAATCAGCCTGCGCGAAGTTCGTCGCTTCACCAATCAGCGTGTGCGCCGTGCAGATTATGATTGTTGGGATTTGGAGCGACTGGAGCAGGAGATTCGTTTAGGACTGGCTCAGCTAGATGATGAAGGCATCGTGCCGGACAGCATTGGAATCGACACCTGGGGAGTTGATTTGGTGTTGCTGGATGACAACGGCGAGCGCGTCGGCGAGGCGGTAAGCTATCGCGACAAGCGCACGGAAGGGCATATGGCTCAGGCCATTAATGACCTCGGCAAAAGCGTAATCTATCAGCGCACCGGTATTCAGTTCTTGCCGTTTAACACGCTCTATCAACTGCACGCACTGCATCAGCAGCAGCCAGATTGGCAGGAACAAGTGCAGCATGCGCTGATGATTCCAGACTATTTGCATTATCGCCTTACCGGGCAGATGAACTGGGAATACACCAACGCCACCACCACACAATTGCTAAATATTCACAGCGGCGAATGGGACAGCGATTTGCTCACCTGGGCTGGCGTGCCGGCTAAATGGTTCGGCAAACCAACGTCGCCAGGCAATACCGTTGGATACTGGACCAGCGCTAGCGGCAACCACATTCCGGTGATCGCGGTTGCGACGCACGATACAGCGAGTGCGGTTTTGGCCACACCGTTAATGCAGGATGATGCCGCTTATCTCAGCTCAGGAACCTGGTCGCTGATGGGGATTGAGAGTTTGCAGCCTTGTGTCAGCACGGCGGCGCTCAATGCCAACATCACCAATGAAGGTGGAGCAGAAGGCTATCGTGTTCTGAAAAACATTATGGGTTTGTGGCTGCTGCAATGTGTCTGCACCGAGTTGCACATCACCGATCTCTGCTCGCTGATCAAAGACGCTGAAAAAGAACCTGCCTGTCGTGCGCTGGTTAACCCCAATCACAGTCGTTTTATCAATCCAGACAGCATGGTTCAGGAGATTCAGAACGCCTGCGTCGAACAGAACATGCCCGTTCCGCAGACGCCTGCCGCGCTGGCCCGCACCATCTTTGACAGTCTGGCCTTGCTCTATCGCCAGGTGATTGGTGAACTCGGCACATTACGCGCTGCACCGCTGCGTCAGCTGCATGTGGTGGGCGGCGGCAGCCAGAATCCGCTGTTAAACCAATTGTGTGCCGATGCCTGCCAGCTGCCGGTATTGGCCGGGCCGATTGAAGCTTCGACGCTCGGTAACGTCGGCTGCCAGCTCATTGCCTTAGGCGAACTGCGTGACGTGAGTGATTTACGCCGCTGCATTAGCCAAAACTTCCCGTTAGAAAAATTTGAACCGTTGAACAACAGCGCCTTCGCTGCCCATCAGGCACGCTTTGCCGCGCTCAGCCAACCTGCTAAGGAACTTGCATATGACTAAGCTGATTGAACAGGCCTTCGAACTGGCCAAACAACGCTACGCTGCCATCGGTGTAGATGTGGAACAGGTAATGGCACAGCTGGATGGCATTCCGGTCTCGATGCACTGCTGGCAAGGCGATGACGTGCGCGGCTTCGAGAATCCGAACGGTGAACTGACCGGCGGTATTCAGGCTACCGGCAACTATCCGGGCCGCGCGCGTAATGCTGATGAGCTGCGCTCAGATGTTGAAAAAGCGATGTCACTCATTCCGGGAGCTAAACGCCTCAACCTGCATGCAATTTACCTGGAGAGCGATAAGCCGGTTGATCGTGACGCAATTGAACCGAAACACTTCAGCAACTGGGTGGAATGGGCGAAGACGCACAAGTTGGGCCTCGACTTTAATCCAAGCTGCTTCTCCCACCCACTGAGCGCCGATGGCTTTACCTTGTCACACGCCGACAAAGGGATTCGCCAGTTCTGGATCGATCACTGCAAGGCCAGCCGTCGCATCTCGGCGCACTTTGGTGAGCAACTGGGTACCGCATCCGTCATGAACATCTGGGTGCCGGACGGCATGAAAGACCTCACCGTCGATCGCCTCGCACCACGTCAACGCCTGGCAAGTGCGCTTGATGAAGTAATCAGTGAAAAGCTCAACCCTGCGCATCACATCGATGCGGTAGAGAGCAAACTGTTTGGTATCGGTGCGGAAAGTTACACCGTGGGCTCCAATGAGTTCTGCCTGGGCTATGCCAGCAGCCGCCAGACTGCACTAACGCTGGATGCCGGCCACTTCCACCCAACCGAAGTGATTTCCGATAAGATCTCCACGGCGATGATTTATGTGCCGCGTCTGCTACTGCACGTAAGCCGTCCGGTTCGCTGGGACAGCGACCACGTGGTGATTCTCGACGATGAAACTCAGGCCATCGCCACCGAGATTGCGCGCCACAAGCTGTTCGACAAGGTGCATATCGGTCTCGACTTCTTTGATGCGTCTATTAACCGCATCGCGGCGTGGGTAATTGGGACACGCAATGCCAAAAAAGCACTGCTACGCGCGCTGCTGGAACCTACCGATCAGTTACGCAAGCTGGAGAACGAAGGGGATTACACCGGTCGCCTGGCAATGCTGGAAGAGCAAAAATCGTTGCCGTGGCAAGCGGTGTGGGAAGCCTGGTGTCTGCGCCACGATGTCCCTGCTGATGCCAGCTGGCTGAGCGAAGTCCGTCATTATGAACAACAAACACTGCGTCAACGTTAAGGGACACACCATGCAAAATATTCTCTCTTCCGCTTTTGTTCAGGGAATGGTTAAAGCGACCAGCGACATGTGGTTGAAGGGCTGGGATGAGCGTAATGGCGGCAACGTCAGCTTACGTTTACTGCCGGAAGAAGTTAAAGATTTCGCCGGTGATTTCTATGCTGAGCCGCGCTGTATTGAGCTGACCAAGCCTGCTCCAGCGCTGGCCAATGATTGGTTCCTGGTTACCGGATCGGGTAAGTTTTTCCGTAACGTACAGATCGATCCGGCCGACTGTCTGGCGCTGTTGCAGGTTGATGACAAAGGCTTATCATACAAAATCCACTGGGGTTTGAGTAATGGCGGCCTGCCAACGTCAGAGCTGGCAGCTCACTTCCAGTCACACAGCGTGCGTAAGCAAGTCTCAAACGGCGTTGATCGCGTCATCATGCACTGCCACGCCACCAACTTTATGGCGCTGAGCTATGTGGTCGATCTGGATTCCGCACGCTTCACACGACTGCTGTGGGAAGGCAGCACCGAATGTCTGGTGGTGTTCCCGGATGGCGTCGGTATTCTGCCGTGGATGGTGCCAGGCACCGACGGGATTGGTCAGGCAACAGCCGACGCGATGGCAAACCACAGCATTGTGATGTGGCCGTTCCATGGCATTTTTGGCGCCGGTCCAAACCTCGATGAGACCTTTGGATTGATCGACACTGCGGAGAAATCCTCCGAAGTGGTAGTGAAAGCGCTGTCGATGGGTGGCATTCGTCAAAGCATCACCACTGAGCAACTGATCGCGCTGGGTGAGCGCTTCAACGTTAAGCCGTGGCAAGCCGCTCTGCAGGCGGGGCGCAGCGATGTTGCGTAAAGCCTTTGTGATGCAGGTGCATGCACACTGCCACGATGAGTATCTGCGCCGTCACACGCCAATTTGGCCGGAGCTGGCCGAGACGTTAAAAGCGCATGGCGCGCACAATTACGCTATCTGGCTGGATGCTGAACGTAATCTGCTGTTTGCCAGCGTGGAAATTGAGTCTGAAGCGCGCTGGGAAGCCGTGGCAAAAACGGAGGTGTGTCAGCGTTGGTGGGCATCCATGAAGGATTTAATGCCATCCAATCCGGATAACAGTCCGGTGAGTGCGGCGTTAAAACCGATGTTTTTCCTGCCTTAACGCTCGCTCGCCTCACCGCTCGAATAGAGGCAGTAATTTCAGGCCGACAGGGAAGTCGGCCTGAATTTTACTTGGTGCTCAACTCACAATATCCCGCCAGAGCGGGCCAGATTGCCATCTGCGTATCCACGATCTGGTCAAGATCCTCTCGATTGGCCCCTTCACGCGCACGTACCGACATTCCCTGCAGTAAACACGCCAGATAGCTGGCCAGGGTTGCACTATTGGCACATTGCGGTAATTCACCGCGCTGCTGCCGGGTATCAAGGAATGCTTTTAACGCTGATTCCTGCGCATGATGCTGCTGCGCCAGCATTTGCGCCACTTCTTCCGAGCCGGAAGAGAGCGCGCTCGACGTACAAATGAAGAAACAGCCTGCTGGCTTATCACATTCAGTAAAGCACGCGGCGGTTGCCCGAAAATAGGCTTCAATTGCCGTTTTCACGTCTGATGCATCATCGTTCAGCACTGCGTTACGTTGTGCGCTGAAGGTTTCAATGTATCGCTGCATCGCCGCACGGAATAAACCCTCTTTATTCTCAAATTCAGCATAAAGGGTTGGGGCTTTCGCACCGGTAGCGTTAACCAAATCGGACAACGACGTGCCTTCATAACCATGCGCCCAGAACAACATCAATGCCTTGTCCAAGGCATCATTGCGGTCAAACACTTTCGGGCGACCGCGCGTTTTCCTGTTCACCACATCGATAACTTCAGTCATTGGGCACCTCAAAGCGTAGAAACACCCAATTAAATTACCGATCATTAAATAAATATGCAAGCGCAGCCCGGAATGAGCCTGTTCGTCTTTGCCCGTTTGTGCTTTTCTCTGGTCAAAGCACCCAAATGGGTAAGTTGAAAAGGGCTAGGAAGCCCATAATCACGCCACTTTCGATTAAAATAATGACCGTTAATAAAATGATTGACGAGCACGCCCTTTCGGCAGTAGCATTTAATTAACGGTTGTTAACTTAATCGCGACCGACCCCAATTCATCTGTTTAAGAGAGCAAAATTATGAAAAGCATCAAACTGACCCTGGCTGCTGTAGCATTGTCCTCAATCGCTTTTGGTAGCATGGCTGCAGACTTAGTAAACGAAGCGCCGCTAAATCAACAA
Organism: Pantoea sp. CTOTU46764; assembly: GCF_031974595.1. Classification (NCBI taxonomy): domain Bacteria; kingdom Pseudomonadati; phylum Pseudomonadota; class Gammaproteobacteria; order Enterobacterales; family Erwiniaceae; genus Pantoea; species Pantoea sp. CTOTU46764. The sequence goes on from NZ_DALYOQ010000062.1 coordinate 10,617, forward strand.
CAAATTGGTGTGGTTAGCGCGTCAGGTAGCACCAACCTGACATCGCTGGAGAATCAGCTAGCGGAAAAGGCCAATGCTGCCGGAGCAAAGTCATTCCGCATCACTTCGACCTCTGGCAACAACAAGCTAAATGGCACAGCAGTAATTTATAACTAAGAGAATTGAGCGGAGTGCGATGAAGCATTCTGTAAGAAGTGAATAAAAGGCTTCAGAAGATAATCCTTCTGAAGCCTTTTTTCTTATCCGTTAGAACGCAGTTGAGGATAGCGGCGGAAGATAGCGATACACCAGAACAGTGCGCCAAGGCCAATAATGCCGCCGACGTTACCGACGTCCGACATTTGCATATGCAAACTGACCTGATTTCCCAGCAGCGCACCCGCGCCGATACCGATGTTGTAGATACCAGAGAACAGCGACATTGCGACGTCGGTAGCATCCGGCGCCAGCGCCAGCACGCGCACCTGCATCGCCAGACCAATCATCATCATTGCCATGCCCCAAACGATGCACAGCACGGTGATTGCAGCGGGACGCACTGCGGCAAACACCAGCAAGCCCATGCTTAGCGTAATCATCGCAATCGCGGCGATCAGCATTGCCGACGGGAATTTATTGCCCAGCGTACTGAACAGCACGCTGCCGATAATGCCCGCCGATCCAAACAGCAGTAAAAGCAGGGTGGTAAAATTGTCATCCGCATTAGCGACCACCTGCATAAAGGGTTCGATGTAGCTATAGGCGGTGTAATGTGCCGTCACCACCACGGTAACCAGAATGTACATGGCTACCAGCGCCGGACGACGGAAGAGCATCGGGACACTGCTCAGTGAACCGGTATGTTCACTCGGCAGACGCGGCAGGATGCGCATCAGCAAAATCAGCAACACCAATGCAGAAAAACCGATCATGCCGAAGGTGGTGCGCCAACCAAGATATTGACCGACGATGCGCCCAATCGGCACGCCCAGCACCATCGCCAGCGCGGTACCGGTTGCCAGCATACTTAACGCCTGAGTTTTCTTACCCGCAGGCGCCACGCGAATGGCCAGCGAAGCAGTGATTGACCAGAACACTGCGTGCGCCAAGGCAATACCGATGCGCGAGATCACCAGCGAGGTGAAATCCCATGCCACAGACGAGAGCACATGGCTGGCGACAAACACGATGAACAGCACGGCTAACAGCAGCCGACGCTCAATATTGCGCGTTAACAGCATCAACGGCAGCGACAATAGTGCGACGACCCACGCATAGATGGTCAACATGATGCCAACATCGGCAGTCTTCATGTCATAGCTGGCAGCGATATCTGACAGCAAACCGACAGGCACGAATTCTGTGGTGTTAAAGACAAAAGCAGCAATAGCCAGCAATACAACGCGTAGCCAGGCCGTTTTACGGGAAACAGTAGTAGATTGCATGGAGTTCAAATCTGTCAGACGGCGAGTGAAAGGGCGAAAAGGCACCCCAGAAAGTGACCGAGGTCACAAATTCCCGCTATTGTGGAGCATTAATGAACGAAGGGAAACCGTTTGTCGGGCTTTTATTACTGATTATTTTTCATCGTGGGAGGCGTGGTTAATAGCCTGAGGTTATTACGCTTTATGGCATGAAGCCGAGAATAATCCGGAGTGGTCAACGGAGGGAAGAGGCGACTGGACCTGACGCCGTAATGAACGCCTTAAGGTCCAGTTATTATTACACGTAAAATTATAGTTCTTATGAAACGCCTCAGCGGTGCTTAACAAAACAGCGGGGTTACCCTACCACGCTCAAATCATGATTATCAGAGTCTCACCATGTGTTTTAGTGCCACGCTATTTTGAGTCGTCATGTTTTTTTTTACCCCAACCGGACAACAATGCTCGCAGCCCAGCGCACTTGCATAAAATTTACGTGCTTGCTGGATGGCGGCATTTGGCGTGTAGAAAGTCCCAAGAAAACGGCGTGCCTCATCGGCGGGTAAGAACGGGCATCCCGTTGCATGTACTACATGGTTGTCGTTATAGCCGGCGTGCTTATCGACGTAATAATAGAGTCCCATCTAACGACCTCATTGCTGTGAAATAAAAAAAGTCTAACTATTGTTGGAATGGAATGAATTATAGCGACGAATAGCCATTTTGTTTTATCTGGGACTGTGGGATCGCCGTGTGGCGTCCACTTGAGATGAGAACGGGGCATATTCGCCCCGTTTAACAGATGAAAGGTATTACAGTTTTCGGCACTGCAAACGCCAGCCAACCAGCAAAGCCATTAATAATAGCAGGCTAATGAATAGCGTTACGCCCATCCAGCCGTAGCTGCGCCAGAACACGCCGCCCAAAGTACCGGCCACGCTGGAACCGACGTAATAACTGAACAGATAAAGTGACGATGCCTGGCCTTTAGCACGACGCGCGCGCGGGCCAATCCAGCCGCTGGCAACCGAGTGTGCCGCAAAGAATCCGGCGGTGAACAGCATCATGCCGGGCAAAATCAGCCACAGCGAGTTAAACGCCGTCAGCAGCAAACCCGCCAGCATAAATGCAGTCGCGCCAATCATCACAGGACCGCGTCCAAAACGGCTGGTCATCGCGCCCGCTTTTGGTGAACTCCATGAACCGGTCAGATACACCACCGACAATAATCCAACCACCGCCTGGCTCAGTGACCACGGCGAACTTAACAGGCGATACCCGATATAGTTGAACAGCGTGACGAACGCGCCCATCAGCAGGAAGCCCTCCGCGAACAGCAGCGGCAAACCTTTATCGCGCCAGTGCAGACGGAAGTTGATCAATAAACTGCGCGGTCGCAGCGACGCCGGACGAAAATGTCGGGATGCAGGCAGAATTTTCCAGAACATCAGCGCACCCGCCAACGCGAAACACCCAATGACGCCCACCGCAACGCGCCAGGAGAAGAAATCGGTCAGTACGCCAGTTAACAATCTTCCACTCATGCCACCAATCGAGTTACCGCTGATATACAGCCCCATGGAAAAGGCGATAACGCGTGGATGAATCTCTTCACTCAGATAGGTCATGCCAACGGCCGCAACGCCGCTCAGCGATAAGCCAATCAGCGCGCGCATCAGCAAAATGCCTTGCCAGCTACTCATGGTAGCGGAAATCAAAGTGCAGATGGCGGCGAGCAACAGTGCGGTAACCATCACCGATTTACGCCCAATGGCATCCGATAGCGGCCCGGTAAATAGCAATCCCAACGCCATTAAGCCGGTAGAGAGCGAGAGAGAAATACTGCTTTGCGCCGGAGAAACGCCAAACTGCTGCGATAGCACCGGCAGAATCGGCTGCACGCAATACAGTAAAGCGAAAGTGGCAAGACCGGCGGAGAACAGTGCCAGCGTTACACGCATAAACTGCGGCGATCCGCGTTCAATCCACTCTGAAGGGGTTGCAGCTGGAGCAGGCTTTACGGACAACTCGTCTTCATCGAGTATCACTGCCTGGGAAGAGCGACTCACGGAACATCCTCGTTAGAACCATCATGGGGTTACTGTAGGAAAGGGTTAATAGGTTGTACAATATATTAATAATCTTAAATGAGACGTTTAAAATATGAATGTCGAATTGCGCCATCTACGCTATTTCATTGCCGTCGCCGAAGAGCTGCATTTTGGTCGTGCCGCGCAGCGCCTGAATATTTCACAACCGCCGTTGAGTCAGCAGATTCAGCAGCTGGAACAGGAAATTGGTGCGCAGCTGTTTACCCGCACCAACCGCAGCGTGCAGATCACGCCCGCTGGCGCGCTGTTTTTGCAGGATGCGCGTGGCATTTTGTTGCAGGTTGAACAGGCAGCGCGCCGCGCCGCACGCGTGCACACCGGTCAGGAAGGCGAGTTGCGCATTGGCTTTACCTCGTCAGCGCCGTTTACTGGTCTGGTTTCAGATGCGTTGTATCAATTCCGCCAGCGTTGGCCAGAAGTGCACATTCAGATGCAGGAGAACAACACGCGCCAGCAGCTTGCGCCACTGCATGACGATCGACTCGATCTCGGTGTGATGCGCAATACGCCGCTGCCCAACGATCTGCAACACCGCGTGTTACTGCGTGAGCCGCTGTGCGCGGTGGTGCATTGGGCGCATCCGCTGGCCGATGCGGAGTCGATTTCCATCCAGGCATTAGCTAACGAGCCATTTGTATTTTTCGATCCGCAAGGCGGCACCGCGTTGTACGGTGAAATTCTGGCGCTGCTGCATCGTTATCAAATCAAACCGTTTATTACTCAGGAAGTGGGCGAGGCGATGACTATTCTGGGATTGGTGGCAACCGGTCTTGGCGTGTCAATTCTGCCGGCGTCGTTCCGCCGTGCACGTTTGGCCGATGTGGTGTGGATCCCTTTGCAGGAGAACGACGCGATTTCTGAAGTTTGGCTGGTCTGGTCAACTACTCGAGAACCGACGGCGCAAATGACCAATATGATGTCGCTGATGCTGCAAAATGCGGAGAATTGAACCAGTTGGTGAAGCAGGGCATAAACTTTATGTGCGATAAATCACATTTCTAATCAAATATTTGACGCTGCTGGTCAATCTGCATCACCATAGCTGCTGTTTATTTAGAAGCGCGAAAATAATGGGAGCAGGGCGTGAATCTGTACAGTCAACCTGGTCATATTGATCAGATAAAACAGACCAACGCAGGTGTGGTTTACCGACTGATTGACCTTTACGGCCCGATTTCGCGTATTGAGCTTTCTAAACGTGCCCAGTTAGCACCCGCCAGCATTACCAAAATCGTGCGTGAAATGCTTGATGCCCATCTGGTACAGGAAACCGAGTTTCAGGAACCCGGCAGTCGCGGTCGTCCAGCGATTGGTTTGATCCTCGATACGCTCGCCTGGCACTATCTCGCCGTACGCATTCAGCCCGGATTCATTACGCTAACGCTTCGCGATCTCAGCAGCCGCGCGCTGCAGGAAGATCGCTTGCCGCTGCACGCCAGCGCCGAAAAACCGCTGCTGCAAACCTTGCTGAATTTGGTAAATGACTTCTTTATTCGTCATCAAAGCAAGCTGGAGCGTTTGACCGCCATCGCCATTACTTTGCCGGGATTGATCAACGCGGCTTCTGGCGTGGTACATCGTATGCCGGGTTACGACGTGCAGGATATGCCGCTGGGAGAAACGCTGGCGCAGCGCACCGGTTTGCCGGTGTTCGTGCAGCATGATATTTCTGCCTGGACGTTAGCCGAAGCACTGTTTGGCGCATCCAGCGGCGCACAACATGTCATTCAGATTGTGATCGATGAAACCGTCGGTGCGGGCGTGATCAGCGGCGGACAACTGCTGCATAAAAATGGTCGTACGCTGGTGGAGATTGGTCATACGCAAATCGATCCTTACGGCCAGCAATGTTATTGCGGCAATAATGGCTGTCTGGAAACCGTCGCCAGCATCGGAAGCTTGCTAACTCTCACCGCCCAGCGTTTGCCGTCGCAGCCAGACAGTTTGCTGCATCAGGCACCGCTGACGATTGAGAGCTTATGCGCTGCCGCGCAGCAGGGCGATCGTCTGGCGCGTGATGTGATTGCTGGCGTCGGACATCATATTGGCCGCATGCTGGCGATGATGGTAAACATCTTTAATCCTCAACAAATCCTTATCGGTTCGCCGCTTAATCAGGCCGCCGATGTGCTGTTCCCTGCGGTGAGCAGTACCATTCGTCAGCAGGCGTTGCCCGCTTACAGCAGTGAAATCCAGCTCACACCAACGGCGTTCAGCGATCCCGGTACTTTTGGCGGTGCAGCGCTGATAAAAGACGCGCTCTATAGCGGCCATTTATTGGTAAAACTGTTGCAGGGATAATGACAGCTCGCCTTAAGTTTGTCCTAACGCAATCTGCCTGCGAAAACATTTCCTTAAACTGCCTCCTTCGCACGTTACACATCGCTTTAATGAAGGAGGAGAATGGTGAAAACGCTTTTTGTCACCGGTACCGACACCGCGGTGGGTAAAACCGTGGTATCTCGCGCGTTATTACAGTGCTTTGCCAAGGCGAATCTCTGCGCCGCAGGTTTTAAACCTGTCGCCAAAAGCGCACAGCGCACACCCGAAGGCTTACGTAATAAAGATGCACTGCTGTTACAGCAGGCTTCGGGCCTCACTCTCACTTATTCCGCCGTTAATCCAATCGCCCTGGAAGAGGATGAAATCAGCACCAGCCCGACGCAGTGCATTGATTATCCATTACTCACTCGCAGTCTTAACGATTTACAGGCTAACGCAGCGCGCGTGGTGGTGGAAGGCACCGGCGGCTGGCGCAGCCTAATGAACGACTTGCAGCCGTTGTCTGATTGGGTGCGACAGGAGCATTTACCGGTTGTGTTGGTTGTAGGCATTAAGGAAGGTTGCATCAGCCACGCTTTACTGACCGCCGAGGCCATTGCGCAGGATGGATTGCAACTGGCGGGTTGGGTAGCAAACCGTATTAATCCCGGCCTGGCGCATTACGCTGAAATTATTGATGTTTTGAGCGAGAAGCTAGGTGCACCTTTATTAGGCGAGTTGCCTTACCTGCCGCGTGCAGAGCAGCGGGAACTGAGCGGTTATCTGGATATTTCGCTGCTCGATGACAATATTACGCACGACAACAGTGCAAAGCCTGCGGCCTGATGAAACAAAGTGCCGCAAATTATCAATGGCTGAATCTAATGATTCAGATTCAGCCATCCTTTTTAACGAATTAATCCCCTATTATTCAATCCTTTACTCCCTGTATTTTATTGCATTCTCTTCTCTGGCGTGATTCATGCATCAGCTGCTCTGATGAATATCTTGCCGGAGCACCTGTATGTCGCAATCAGATGAGAAAGGTTTGTTGTATGGGCTGAATGACCGCATCGGTCCATTGCCTGCATTTTGTGCCGCACTGCAACATGTGCTGGCCAGCGTCGTCGGCATAATTACGCCGCCGCTGATTATTGGTTCCGTTTTGGGATTGCAGGCATGGATCCCTTATCTGATCAGCATGTCGCTGTTGGTTTCCGGTTTGGGTACATTCCTGCAGGCGCGCCGCTTTATGGGCATTGGCGCCGGCATGATCTGCCTGCAGGGCACCAGTTTTGCCTTTCTGGGCGTGATTTTGTCGGGCGGATTGATGGTCAAAGCGCGCGGTGGATCGCCGGAAGAGATCATGGCGATGATCTTTGGCTGCAACCTGGTGGCGGCGATGATTCCGATGCTAATCAGCCGCTGCATCGCGCCATTGCGCAAAGTGTTGACGCCGGTGGTCACCGGTACCGTGATCACATTGATTGGCATCAGCCTGATCAAAGTCAGCATCACCGATTGGGCTGGTGGCCATAACGCCAGCAATTTTGGCGCACCGGGTAATCTGGCGCTCGGCGCCTTGACCCTGCTGGTGATAATCGTCCTTAACCGTTCGCAAAATCGCTGGACGCGGCTGGTTGCCGTGGTTGCTGGCATTGCAGCGGGCTGTATCGCCGCAGCGTTAACCGGTCATCTCACCCTCAAGCCAATGGGCGATACGCCGTGGCTGGTGTTGCCAGAAATGTTCCGTTTTGGTTTTGCCTTTGACTGGACCATCTTTATTCCCATCGCGCTGGTATCGGTGATTGCCGTAATTGAAGCGGTGGGCGATCTTACGGCGAACTGCATGTTGTCGCAGCAGCCGATTGAAGGCGAAGCGTTTGAGCGCCGCATGCAGGGCGGTATTTTTGCCGATGGCATCAGCTGTTTGCTCGCCGCCGTATTCTCGGCCTTTCCCAACACCACCTTTGCGCAAAATAACGGCGTTATCCAGATGACTGGCGTTGCCAGCCGTTATGTTGGCATGGTGATCGGCGTGATGTTGGTGCTGCTCGGTATGTTCCCGGCGATTGGCACCATGCTGCAGCAGATTCCGCCGCCAGTGCTGGGCGGCGCGACCATCGTGATGTTTGGTAGCGTGGTGGCGGCCGGTATTCGCGTGATGACGCAAACGCCACTTGGCCGTCGCGAGATGCTGATTGTTGCCGTGTCGTTTGGTATCGGCTTAGGTGTTGAAGCAGTGCCTGATGTGCTGAAACAATTTCCCACGCTGATTAGCAACCTGTTTGGCCACGCGGTCACCACCGGCGGGATGCTGGCGATTATGTTGAATATCGTGCTGCCTTCAGAGCGTAGCGAAGCGGTAGCAGCAAAAACGGCTGAGGAGTCGCATTAACGTGCAGGGTGCATACGCAGGAAGAGGCGGCAGATCGTAAAGACGCCATAAACCATCCCTGGGGCTTGGCCCGCGCGATTACTCGCCTCATCCATGAGGCTCGCCCTTCGGGCCAACGCTATGCGTTGTTCAAAAACGCTCCCGGCGTTTTTGTCCATGGCGCGGGACACTTTACTCCTCTGCCGCCTCTTCCTGCGTTTCAGGTATCGTGCGGTTTATGGATTTAAACGACGGCGTGTACGTCCAGAACTGAGATAATCGGCAATGTAATCCTGCGATATCTCACCGCTGTAACGACCTTCCTCATCGACGATCGGCATCCACACCGTGTTGTGCTCATAAAGCTTCGACAGCACCACGCGCAGGTTCTCTTCTGCTTTGCCGGTCACTTTAAAGGTATGCAGCATCTCTTCGCAGCGGCCCGTGGATCCACGCGCTTCACGACGCTTCACAAATCCCAGTGGCTTGCCATCTTCATCGACCACCGTTACCGAGCGCATATCGTTATCGTCCATGGTGGCAAAAGCGTCCTGCAATGGCGTAGTGCGCTGCACGGTGATGGTGGGCTGCTGATCGGTGACATCGCCAGCCTGCACCAGCAACAAACGTTTCAGCGTACGGTCCTGCCCAACAAAAGAACCCACAAAGTCGTTCGCCGGTTTGGCTAACAGCTCATCCGGGCTGGCGCACTGCACAATTTTGCCCTGACCAAACACCGCAATGCGGTCGCCGAGCTTCAGCGCTTCATCAATATCATGGCTAACCAGCATCACGGTCTTCTTCAACTGACGCTGCATTTCCAGGAACTCGTTCTGAATCACTTCACGGTTGATCGGATCGACCGCGCCGAAAGGTTCATCCATCAGCAAAACCGGTGGGTCAGCGGCCAGTGCGCGAATCACGCCGATACGCTGCTGCTGACCACCGGACATTTCACGCGGATAGCGATGCAGGAACTTAGTTGGATCAAGCGCCACCATGCTCATCAATTCCGTGGCGCGTTCGCGGCAGCGCTTCTTATCCCAGCCCAGCATGCGCGGCACCACAGTAATGTTCTCCTCGATGGTCATGTTCGGGAACAGACCAATCTGCTGGATCACGTAACCAATATTGCGGCGCAGGGTAACGGTATCTTGTCCGCTGGTATCTTCACCATTGATAAAAATCCTGCCGCTTGAAGAGGGAATCAGGCGGTTGATCATCTTCAAGGTGGTGGTTTTGCCACAACCCGATGGACCGAGCAGCACGCACATTTCCCCGGCAGGCACTTCCAGGCTGACGTTATCCACGGCATTCAAGGACGCGCCGTTCTTTTGCGTAAAGGTTTTCGTCAGGTTTTCCAGTTTTATCATTATCGAATCCCCTTAGGAGTCAGCGCCGACTGCAAACGGTGCAGCAGCCAATCAAGCACAATCGCGAGCAAACAAATCATCAGGGCACCGGCAATCAGCATGCGCACATCGCTGCCGCTGATACCGTCGAGCAGTTGCAGGCCCAAACCGCCCGCGCCAATCACGGCGGCAATCGCCATCACGCCGACGTTCATTACCACCGCCGTACGAATACCGCCAAAAATCACCGGCAGCGCCATCGGAATTTCTACCCAGCGCAGACGCTGCCAGAAAGTCATGCCAATCCCACGACCAGCTTCGCGCAGTCCGGGAGACAGATTTTCAAGCGCGGTGTGGGTGTTACGCACAATCGGCAGCAGCGAGTAGAGAAACACCGCAGTAATCGCGGGCAGGGCGCCAATGCCCTGACCGATCATGGAAAACAGCGGAATCATCAAACCAAATAACGCGATGGTCGGAATGGTTAACACAATGGTGGCGATGCCGAGCACCGGCGTGGCCAGCCACTTAAAGCGCACAATCAAAATGCCCAGCGGCACGCCAACGATAATGGCGAAACCCACCGCGACCAGCACCAGCCAGGTATGTTGCCAGGTGAGCGACATCAAGGTGTGCCAGTTATTCATGATGTAATGCAAGGTATCCACAGCGCCTCCTTACAGCATGTTCTTAGATTGAAGGAAATCACGCGCCACCTGTTGCGGCGACTGATGATCAATATCGACACGCTTGTTCATCTCGGTGATCGCTTCGTCATTAATCAATGCGGAAAGCTCATTAAGCGCCGTGTCCAGACCTGGATGGCTCTCCAGCACATCCTGACGCACCACCGGCGTGACGTTGTAACTCGGGAAGAAGTGCTTATCATCTTCTAACACTTTGAGTTCAAAACCTTTCACGCGGCCATCGGTTGTATAGATCAAACCCGCGTCAACAAAACCATCGCGAATCGCGTTGTAGACTAAGCCGGGATCCATCTGGCGAATCTGCGGACGATCAAGCGGCATGTTGTAGGCTTTCTGCAGCGGCTTCAGGCCATCGGAACGGCCCGAGAACTCCAGGTCCAAACCCAGTTTCCAGTTATGTTCCGGATCGTTCTTGCGTACCTCTTCCAGCTTCGCCACCAGTTGCGACATGGTGTTAATGCCTTCTTTCTCCGCGCGATCGCGTTGCATAGCAAACGCGTAGGTATTGTTCATCGGTGCAGGATTGAGCCAGACCAGCCCCAACTTCGCATCCAGCTGTTTTACCGTTTTATACGCGTCTTCCGTCGACATCGGCTTATTGATGTGGTTAAAGATGATTAGCGAAGTACCGGTGTATTCCCACGTCATATCAATCTGTTTATTGATCATCGCGTTACGACCAATGGTGGTGGCGATATTGGTCTTGGGGATCACCTGAAAACCTTTCTTCTGCAACCAGATCACCGTCATCGCGGAGAGGATGTGCTGCTCGGTAAAGCTCTTGGTTGCCATGGTGATGGGTGTTGCAGCCGCGGCGCATTGGCTGATTGCCAGCGTCGCGGTGAGTGCCAGCGCAGTACGTTTTACCCAGCGCGCCAGCTTGTTGGCAGTGGCCATCACAAAACTCCTTGTGTTAAGCCGCAGAGTGCGGGCTGAGATAACGTCCCAATGCCGCAAGCAGCATGTCGAGCACCAGCGCAACCAGCGCGGTGGCCACAGCGCCGAGGATCAGCGTAGGGAAGTCGTTGAGGTAGATACCAGGGAAGATCAGCTCACCAAAGCTGCTGGCGCCGATCAGAAACGCCAATGGCGCGGTACCGACGTTAATCGCCGTGGCGATGCGCACGCCTGCCAGAATCACCGGCAGCGCATTGGGAATTTCCACCTGACGCAAACGCTGAAACTTAGTCATACCTATACCGTTGGCGGCCTCGATTAGCGACGGCGGTACCGCGCTTAAACCGGCAAAAGTATTACGCACAATCGGCAGCAGCGAGGCGAGGAACAGGGCAATCAACGCGGGACGATCGCCGATACCGACAATCACCATCGCCAGCGCCAATACCGCCAGCGGTGGCAGCGTGTTACCCACGTTGAAGATTTGCATCACGTATTCGGCCCAGCGACGGGCAAACGGACGACTCAGCAGGATCCCGCTGGGGATGCCCACCAGCAGCGCAAAGAACATTGACCAAAACACCAAAAACAGATGCTGCTGCCCGAGATAGATCAAATCTTCCCGGCGGTCGCGCAGCGTATTCAGCCCCAGCCCCCAAACCAGCAGGGCAATCACCGCAACAATCGCGAGCAGAGCCAGCCCAGCGCGGCGGGCGAGCGATGCATTTTGCATAGCCATTGTCTCCCTGATTCAAAAAATCGTTCGATGTGGTGATGTCATTCCCAGGATGGCGGCGCAGTGTCAATAACGCACACATACGAAAATCCTTCACCCCGTTAAATTGCAGTTAAAATGACTATTAGCAGATACTTTTTCAGTGAATAACTGGAAATCACTACTTAGACCTATAGCAATGCTTGTCGATAAGTGCCAGTTTCTGCGGCAAAATCAGTCAGATAGAAATAATCAAAAACCGCAGCTAACCCGCATGGAATAAGGCATCATACGACAATAAAAAATTTTCATCGAAATAAGTGACGTCGTCACAGATGGGGCGCACGCAGAGGAAACTGGTCTGGTGAATTTTCAGCTAGCCTTGTTAGAAATTAGGGAGACGTATGACTGAAACTGCAGAATTGAACACGGAACATCGCCACTGGATTCTCATCGGCTGCATGCTCGCTATGTTTATGGCGGCGATTGAAGTCACCATCGTGGCCACCGCGATGCCGACCATCATTGCCGATCTTGGCGGCTTTTCGCAGTTTGGCTGGGTATTTTCCATCTATTTACTGACACAAGCCGTCAGCGTGCCGCTCTATGGCCGATTAGCAGACATGTGGGGCCGCAAACGGCTGCTGTTTATTGGCGTATCGCTGTTCCTGCTGGGATCGATTCTGTGCGGATTCGCCCACAGCATGACGTGGCTGATTCTGTTTCGCGCTTTTCAGGGTTTAGGTGCCGGCGCGATTATGCCGCTGACCTCCACCATTGTGGCTGACGTCTATTCGCCGCGTGAACGCGCCAACGTACAAGGCTGGCTCTCCAGCGTCTGGGGCGTGGCGGCAATTATTGGCCCGCTGAGCGGCGCGTGGCTGGTACAGCACTTTAGCTGGTCGGTGGTTTTCTGGGTTAACGTACCGATTGGCGCGATCGCCATGTTGCTGCTGGCGCGCTTCCTTCCATCGCGTGAGCAAAATCAGGCCACCACGCTCAATCTCACCGGCAGCTGCTGGCTGATGATCTGCGTAACGGCATTATTAGTCGCGCTGTTGCAGGCCGAAGTGCTCGGTTTCTGGCTTCTGCCATTCCTGCTGCTGGCAGTCATCGCCGCCTGGCGTTTAAAACATCATGAACAGCGTGCCGATGCACCGCTGTTTCCGCTGGAAATCTGGCGCAGTCGGCTCATCGTTGCTGGCAACATCGGCAACCTGATTATCGGTGCCAGCATGATGGGCATCAGTGCCTTTCTGCCGACATGGATTCAGGGCATCACCGGCGGCACGCCCCTGCAGGCCGGCAGCGCGCTGGCGATGATGTCGATTGGCTGGCCGCTGGCCAGTACATTGAGCGGTAGGTTGATGCTTATCACCTCCTATCGCTTCACCGCGCAGTTGGGCGCGCTGCTGCTGATTGCGGGCAGCGCGTTGCTGCTGTTACTGCGCAGCGACAGCTCAATCGTGCAGGCCGGATTCACCGCCTTTGTGATTGGTACCGGCATGGGCATGACCAGCACCACGTTTCTGGTATCGGTACAGAACCATGCGCATTACGACATTCGCGGCATTTGCACCGCCTCAATCATGTTCAGCCGCATGATCGGTTCGGCGATTGGTACCGCGTTATTGGGCGCGGTGCTGAACCTCAACTTGTCGCTGCGTCTGCCGCAGGCCGACGATCCGATGCAGAAAATCATGTCGCCTGAAAGCCGTCAGACGCTGTCGGAGGCGACATTGCATGACTGGACCGGACAAATCGCCAGTTCTTTACATTGGGTGTTTGTAGTGTCGTTGCTGATTGCGCTGCTAACGTTGTGGGTGGCGTGGATAATGCCGCGGCAAAGGCCGGAAGTGGAGTAAAAGCAGGGCGGCCAGAGAGCCGCCCGAAAGTTTACTGCGCGGGCGTATCCTGAGAGCTGCCCGCGCTGTCTGGCACGGTGCTGTCACCATCACGGCCATTTTTCTTGTAGACGATTTTCTGTGTGTCGTTCTCACAATGACCCACAACCTGGCCGCCGACCTGATCGGCTTGATCATTGGCCACGATATCCAGCGTGAAGTCCGATTCGGCGACGCCGTTGTTAATGATTTTTTTGCTGATGTCCGCTTTGACGCTTTCACAAGACGCCTGCGCCAATACCGGCAGCGACAACATCGCCATCAGCAGAACTGCATTACGTTTTTTCATCATTCACTCCTTTGGTCAGAAATCCTGTCAAAACTATAGCAGTGATAAACGATTAAGGTGCAATTGGACGTCCGGTGCGGCGGTCGAGGCAGCGCAGCGTATTCGGTTCCCAATAGGCGTTAACGTTGTAGCTCTTTTCGCATGAGTCGCGGGTATCAAAGGCTTTGTCCGCTTTATCAAACTCTTTCTCAACGCGGGTATTGACCTTATTACGCAGGTTTTTGGTATCGTTCCACTGCTCTTTGCTCTGGCGCGCGGCTTCATTACTGGAGGCGCTGCTGCCATCTTCAATAATCAGGCGATCGGTTTTGGCAGACGCAATTGGCGCAGCCATTAACAGGCTCGACGTCACCACGGTCGCCAACAGGGCGGATAACAGTTTTTTCATCGTCATTTCCTTCAGTTAACACCAGCACAGCCGGGATCGCGGCTGTAACAACCATGGGCGCTAGTATATCATCGCTGCTTCTTTGCTCACCAGCGGTGAGCGCTTTGTTTAGCTTAGTGAGAGATTTTCTATGCTGGTAAAAACCGCCTTGCTGTTTTTTATCACTGCGATAGCGGAAATTGTTGGCTGTTTCCTGCCGTGGCTATGGTTGAAGAAGGGCATGACGGCCTGGCTGCTGGTGCCCGCCGCAGCAAGTCTGGCGCTGTTTGTTTGGTTGTTGACGCTGCATCCCGCCGCGAGCGGGCGCGTCTATGCGGCCTATGGCGGCGTATACGTGTTGACGGCATTGATCTGGCTGCGCGTGGTGGATGGCGTAAAACTCAGTACATGGGATTGGGTCGGCGCGCTGGTCGCCTTTAGCGGCATGTTGATTATCGTGACCGGCTGGGGCCGGGCGTAATAACCGGCAACACAGGCATTGGATATTAGGGGAAACATCCCGATGAGGTCGTAGCGGCGAAAGCCGCCGGAGCGCCTCGCGGGATGGTCGCCCCGGGTATCTCGATCAAACAGCGTATAATCGCTGTTAACCTTTATGCACTTTCAATCCTGCGGTGGTTTGCGTCACCGGCATAATCTCCAGCGTATTGATGTTGACGTGCTTCGGCAGCGTCGTTACCCAATAGACCGCCTCGGTCACATCTTCCGCCGTTAACGCGGTGGTGCCTTCGTAAACCTGGCCCGCTTTATCATCATCGCCCTTGAAGCGCACGTTGGAAAACTCGGTGCCGCCCACCAAACCTGGCTCGATATCGGTCACGCGCAGCGCGGTGCCGTGCAGGTCGGTACGCAGATTCAGGCTGAACTGGCGCACGAACGCTTTGGTCGCGCCATACACGTTGCCACCCAAATAGGGCCAGCTGCCCGCAATCGAACCGATATTCACGATATGACCGACGTTGCGCTCCACCATCGCAGGCAGCACCGCACGCGTCATGTATACCAACCCTTTGTTGTTGGTGTCGATCATATTTTCCCAGTCTTCGATATTGGCTTTGTGCGCCGGTTCCACACCCAGCGCCAGGCCAGCATTGTTCACCAGCACATCAATATTGCGCCATCGAGCGGGCAGGGAGGCAATCACTTCATCGATGGCGGCGCGATTACGCACGTCCAGCTGAACGGTATACAGATTATCGCCCAGCTCATCTTTCAACTCTTTTAAGCGCTCAGCGCGACGTCCGCTGGCGATCACTTTATGACCTGTAGCAATGAAGCGGCGGGTGATACTTTGACCAAAACCAGCCGTTGCGCCGGTAACAAAAATAATCATCTCACTGTTCCTTAAACGATTTCAGGTTATCAGCCACACCTTAGCATTAACCTCGAACCCATGCTCATGAAAACCAAAGGCAGCGTGTTGCAGGATCTTTCCTGCACATCGCGAGTGCATCAGCGCACCACAAAGGCGCACGTTTGCGGGCGATCAACTCGCCATGTCAGGTAAAACTTAGCACAATGTTAAATAGCAACCGTTTGCGAACCCAGGCAACCGGTTGCGCATACGTTTGCTAGCCAAGCTTGACACGAAAACCCGCCAAATCAATCTATTATATTGAAAGTAAACAGTATTTTTTGTTCTTTGCATTGGCATGCACTTTGCAAACTATCTTTAAGGCAATTACCTGCACTAATAAAAAAGCACCAAGGAACCATTATGCCTTACGCAACCGAAACGCTGCTGCGCGCCAGCTTCTTTGATTTCACTGCTCTGGCCGCGCAGCCAGATGACATCGCTGCCAGCGCACGCTATCTCGAAGATGGCTTATTAACGCTGCGTGACGGCAAAGTGGTCAGCCTTGAAAGCTGGCAAATTGCGGAAGGGCGCGTCGATCACACGCGCGTCACCGATCTGCGCGGCAAACTAATCGTGCCCGGTTTTATCGATACCCATATCCATTACCCGCAAACCGAGATGATCGGCGCCTTTGGCGAACAGCTGCTGGAGTGGCTCAACCAATACACTTTCCCGGTGGAGAGCCAATATCACTGTCCCGATCACGCGGCAAAAATGTCGGCGTTTTTCCTGCATCAGCTGTTGTCGAACGGTACCACCACCGCGCTGGTATTCGGCACCGTGCATAAGCAGTCGGTTGATTCCCTGTTCAGCGCCGCACAGCAGCTGGATATGCGGCTGATTGCCGGCAAAGTGATGATGGATCGCAACGCACCGGAATACCTGACCGAAACGCCGGAAGAGAGCTATCAGCACACGCGTGAACTGATTGAGCGCTGGCATCAACGCGGCCGCCTGAGCTATGCGCTCACCCCGCGCTTTGCGCCGACCTCGTCGCCCGAACTGCTGGACAAAGTGCGCCAGCTGCGTGAGGAGTTCCCTGATGTCTGGATGCACACGCACTTAAGTGAAAACCAGCAGGAGATCGCCTGGGTGAAAGCGTTATTCCCGGAGCGGGCGGGCTATCTCGATGTCTATCATCACCACCAACTCACCGGCAAACGCAGCGTGTTTGCGCACTGTTTGCATCTGGAAGATCAAGAGTGGCAATGCCTGCATGACACCGATTCATCGATCGCCTTTTGTCCAACGTCAAACCTGTTCCTCGGCAGCGGCTTATTCAACATCAAACGCTGCTGGCAGCAGGGTGTGCGCATGGGCATTGGCACCGACGTGGGGGCTGGCACCACGTTTAATCTGCTGCAAACGCTGGGCGAAGCCTACAAAGTCGGCCAGCTACAGCAGTACAAACTCAGCGCCTGCGAAGCGTTCTATCACGCCACTTTGGGCGGTGCACACGCGCTCGACCTCGATGACGTCATCGGCAACTTCAATCCCGGCAAAGAGGCCGATTTTGTGGTGCTCGATCCGGCGGTCTCGCCGCTGCAGAAGCTGCGCAACGCCAATAGCAAAGATATCTGGGAGCGGCTGTTTGTGATGATGACGCTTGGCGACGACCGCAACATCGCGCAAACCTGGGTGAGCGGCAAGCCGGTTTGGCAGCGCGAAAGTGAGGAGCAAATCGCATGATCCAGTTCTTACTCAACGATCGTTTAATTACCGAACGCGAGCTCGATCCCAATCTCACCGTGCTCAACTACCTGCGCGGCCAGCAGCAGCGTCGCGGCACCAAAGAGGGTTGTGCCTCTGGCGACTGTGGTGCCTGCACCGTCACGCTCGGTAAAGTGGTGGATGGCGAGATGCAGTATCAGGCGGTCAACAGCTGTTTGACGCTGGTAAGTAGCCTGCAAGGCAAGCAGCTGATTACGGTTGAAGATCTCAAGCAGGGCCGCGAACTGCACAGCGTGCAGCAAGCGATGGTCGATTGCCATGGCTCACAATGCGGTTACTGCACGCCGGGGTTTGTGATGTCGCTGTTTACCCTGCAGAAAAACAGCGTAGGTTGGGATCGTCATCAGGCAGAACAGGCGCTGGCGGGCAATTTGTGTCGCTGTACCGGCTATCGTCCGATC
>NZ_DALYOQ010000063.1:0-13602 GCF_031974595.1 Pantoea sp. CTOTU46764
GATTGGCCCGCACGGCGTGCCGGTTGAGGTGCAGATCCGTACTGAAGATATGGATCAGATGGCAGAAATGGGTGTGGCAGCACACTGGGCGTATAAAGAGAGCGGCGAAGTCAGCGGCACCACCGCGCAGATTCGTGCTCAACGCTGGCTACAAAGCCTGCTGGAGCTGCAACAAAGCGCCGGTAGCTCATTTGAATTTATCGAAAGCGTGAAATCCGATCTCTTCCCGGATGAGATCTACGTGTTCACGCCGGAAGGCCGCATCGTCGAATTACCGGCTGGCGCCACGCCAGTCGATTTCGCCTATGCGGTGCATACCGATATCGGTCATGCCTGCGTCGGCGCACGCGTCGATCGCCAGCCTTACCCGCTGTCACAATCGCTGACCAGCGGTCAAACCATTGAAATCATTACCGCGCCGGGCGCTCGCCCGAACGCTGCCTGGCTCAATTTTGTCGTCAGCTCGAAAGCGCGCGCCAAAATCCGTCAGCTGCTGAAAAACCTCAAACGTGAAGACTCCGTCAACCTTGGTCGTCGTCTGTTGAGCCACGCGCTCGGCGGCAGCAAGAAGCTGGCAGAGATTCCAGTTGAGAACATTCAGCACGAACTTGAGCGCATGAAGCTGATCGCTATCGATGATTTGCTGGCAGAAATCGGCTTAGGCAACGCCATGAGCGTGGTGGTGGCGAAGAACTTGCTGCAGTCCGGCAATGAAGAGCCGCAGAGCAACAGCAAACGTAAAAAGCTGCCGATCAAAGGCGCGGATGGCGTGCTGATTACCTTCGCCAAATGCTGCCGTCCGATTCCTGGTGACCCGATTGTGGCGCACGTCAGTCCCGGCAAAGGTTTGGTGGTGCATCACGAATCCTGCCGTAACATTCGCGGCTACCAAAAAGAGCCTGAAAAGTTCATGCCGGTAGAGTGGGATAAAGTGACCGATCAGGAATTTGTCGCTGAGATTAAAGTCGACATGTTCAATCATCAGGGCGCACTGGCGAATCTGACTGCGGCAATCAACACCGCCGGTTCCAATATTCAGAGCCTGAATACCGAAGAGCGTGATGGTCGCGTGTATAGCGCCTTTATCCGTCTCACCGCGAACGATCGCGTCCATCTGGCAAATATTATGCGCAAAATCCGCGTAATGCCGGACGTGATCAAAGTTCACCGCAACCGTAATTAGTCCATGAACGCTCAACGTTTTGCCCGAATTCAGGAGATGCTGGCCCTGCGCCAGCACGATCTCACCGTCTGCATGGAACAGGTGCATAAACCGCATAACGTCTCGGCAGTGATCCGTACCGCCGATGCGGTGGGCATTCATGAAGTGCACGCCGTCTGGCCAAGCGTGCGTATGCGCACCATGGTTTCCGCTTCGGCTGGCAGCAATAGTTGGGTGAAGGTCAAAACGCATCTGCATATTGCAGATGCGGTGCGTCATCTGAAGGATGAAGGCATGCAGGTGCTGGCGACCAATCTGTCGGCCAAAGCGGTAGATTTTCGCGACATCGATTACACCAAACCGACCTGCATTCTGATGGGTCAGGAAAAAACCGGTATTACCGCTGAAGCGCTGGCGCTGGCCGATCAGGACATCATTGTGCCGATGGTCGGCATGGTGCAGTCGCTCAATGTCTCGGTGGCTTCCGCGCTGATTTTGTATGAAGCACAACGTCAGCGACAGAATGCCGGCATGTATCAACGCACCTACAGCCTGCTGGATGAAGATGAGCAACAGCGTTTGCTGTTTGAAGGCGGTTATCCGGTGCTGGCGCGCGTCGCCAAGCAAAAAAATCTGCCTTATCCGTATATCAATGGCCAGGGCGAAGTGGAAGCCGACGCCGATTGGTGGGCCACCATGCAATCGACAGGTAGAAAATGAAAGGCCGTCTGCTGGATGCCATCCCGCTCAGTACCCTGACCGGCGTCGGCGCCAGTCAGGCGGGCAAGCTGGCCAAACTTGGCCTGTTTACCATTCAGGATTTACTGCTGCATCTGCCACTGCGCTACGAAGACCGCACTCAACTGTATAAAATCAATGACCTGCTGCCGGGCGTTTATGCCACGGTGGAAGGTGAAGTGCTGAGCAGCGAAATCACTTTTGGTCGTCGCCGCATGTTGGTATGCCAGATCAGCGATGGCAGCGGCATGCTGACCATGCGCTTCTTCAATTTCAATGCCGGGATGAAAAACAGCCTGTCGCCGGGCCGTCGCGTCACCGCCTATGGCGAGATTAAACGCGGTCAGCGCGGTGCTGAAATCATTCATCCCGAGTATCGCGTGCAGGGCGAACAAGGCGGCGTTGAGCTGCAGGAAACCCTGACGCCGGTTTATCCCACCACCGAAGGCATTCGTCAGGCGACACTGCGCAATCTCACCGACCAGGCGTTGACGCTGATGGAGAGCTGCCCGATTGCCGAGCTGCTGCCGTCTGAACTGAGCGGCGGGCTGATTAGCCTGCCGGATGCACTGCGCACGCTGCATCGTCCGCCGCCGGATTTGCGTCTGAGCGAGCTGGAAACCGGCCGCCATCCGGCACAAAAACGCTTAATTCTGGAAGAGCTGCTGGCGCATAACCTCAGCATGCTGGCGGTACGCGCCGGTGCGCAGCGCCATCATGCGCTGCCGATGACGGCGCGCCACGAGCTGGTTGATCAGCTGCTGGCGGCGCTACCCTTCTCGCCAACCGGTGCGCAAAAACGCGTGGTGGCAGAAATCGAAAAAGATCTGGCCAACGATTTTCCGATGATGCGCTTGGTGCAGGGCGATGTTGGCTCCGGCAAAACGCTGGTGGCCGCTCTGGCGGCACTGAACGTCATCGCGCACGGCAAACAGGTGGCGCTGATGGCGCCGACTGAACTGCTGGCCGAGCAGCATGCCAACAACTTCCGCCAGTGGTTTGCACCGCTGGGAATTGAAGTGGGCTGGCTGGCGGGCAAGCAGAAAGGCAAAGCGCGCGAAGCGCAGCAGGAAGCCATTGCCAGCGGCCAGGTCGCGATGGTGGTCGGCACCCACGCGCTGTTCCAGGAGCAGGTAAAATTCAACGGCATGGCGCTGGTGATCATTGATGAGCAGCACCGCTTTGGCGTGCATCAGCGCTTAGCGCTGTGGGAAAAAGGCGAGGAACAAGGTTTCCATCCGCATCAGCTGATCATGACCGCCACGCCGATTCCGCGCACGCTGGCAATGACCGCTTACGCCGATCTCGATACCTCCACCATCGACGAATTACCGCCAGGCCGTACGCCGGTCACCACGGTGGCGATTCCCGACAGCCGCCGCAGTGAGATCATTACCCGCGTGCAAAGTGCCTGTCACGAAGGACGTCAGGCTTATTGGGTATGTACGCTGATTGAAGAGTCGGAAGTGCTGGAAGCGCAGGCGGCGGAAGCAACATGGGAAGAGCTTAAAGTGGCGCTGCCCGATTTGCAGGTTGGCCTGGTGCACGGCCGCATGAAGCCCGCCGAAAAACAGGCGGTAATGGCGGCGTTTAAGGCCAATGAAATCCAGCTGCTGATCGCCACCACGGTTATCGAAGTGGGCGTGGATGTGCCGAATGCCAGCCTGATGATTATCGAAAACCCGGAACGTCTCGGTTTGGCCCAGCTGCATCAGCTGCGCGGCCGCGTGGGCCGTGGTGCTGTCGCCTCACACTGCGTGTTGTTGTATAAAGCGCCGCTCAGCAAAACCGCGCAGAAGCGTTTGCAGGTGCTGCGCGATAGCAACGATGGCTTCGTGATTGCTCAGCACGATCTGGAGATTCGTGGTCCAGGTGAGATGCTCGGCACACGTCAAACCGGCAACGCCGAGTTTAAAGTGGCGGATTTACTGCGCGATCAGGGCATGATTCCCGAAGTTCAACGCGTGGCGCGTCATATCCACCAGCACTATCCCGAGCAGGCGCAGGCGCTGATTGAGCGCTGGCTGCCGGAAACCGAGCGCTACAGCAACGCTTAATCCGCCGTTTTCGTTTTATCGATAGCCATAAAATCCCCGACAAACTTCTGCAGCAGACGCGCCAGCTCGGCGCGCTCTTCATCCGGCCAGTTGGCAAACAGGTTCTGATAGATCTGCGCGCGCGCCGCATCGATTTTGTCAGTCATCGCTTTACCCGCCGCAGTGATCACCGCCTCATTCACCCGTTTGTCTTTGGCATTTTTCTGGCGCTGCGCCAACCCTAACTCCTCCAGCTTCGCCACCTGACGACTGACGGTGGTGTAATCGCGTCCGGCACGCTCTGCCAGCTCCACTACGCCAATTGGCCCGAAGCGACCGATTTGAATCAGTAGCGGAAACAGCGCGCGATCGAGCTGAATATTCGACTCTTTTATTAATAATTCATCACGTTGCGGACGATTGAAAGTCCCTACAATCATCAGCAGCGCGTTGTGCAGATCATCAAACGCAGCACTATTATGTGTATTTTGCACATTTTTCATTGACGTTATCCCGAGGCAAGCCTAATGTGTGCATATTACACATAGTTTCCACTTAACTGAAGGTGAAAGCATGAAAGCAGCGATAGTTTCCGCAGCAGGTGAACTGCCCGTTTACGGTGATTTCCCTGAACCGCAGGCTGATGAAAGCCATGTCGTGGTAACAGTGAAAGCCGCCGCCATCAGCCAACTGGCAAAAGCACGCGCCGCCGGAACACATTACAGCGCGGCCGCGCACTATCCCTTTATTACCGGCATTGATGGTACCGGCACGCTGAGCAATGGCGATCCGGTTTACTTTCTCGCTTTTGATGCGCCGTGGGGCAGCATGGCGGAAAGAACCTTAGTGCCCGCCGAAAGCATCATTTCGTTGCCGGCCACACTGGATCCGGTGCTGGCCGCCGCGCTGGCGAATCCGGGTATGTCATCCTGGGCAGCATTAACCCGACGCGCTCAGCTGCGCGCCGGTGAAACCGTGCTGATCAATGGCGCAACCGGCACGTCGGGCGGTTTAGCGGTGCGCATCGCGCAGCATCTGGGCGCAGGAAAAATCATCGCTACCGGCCGCAATCGCGCCGCGCTGGATCAACTGCGTGCGCAGGGTGCTGACCTCACTTTCACGCTGGATGAATTGCCGGGCGCGTTACCGGCATTGATGAAAGAAGGCATTGATGTGGTGCTGGATTATCTTTGGGGCCAGAGCGCGCTCGATATTATGCAGGCCACCGTAGCAGGCGGAGAAAAAACGGTGCGCTTTGTGCAAATCGGTTCGTTGAGCGGACAGGAGATTACCCTGCACAGTAAGCTGCTGCGCTCCTCCGGGCTGACATTAATGGGCAGCGGCCTCGGCAGCGTATCGGATAAAGCGTTGATCGCCTGCATCGGTGAAATGCTGACGGCCGCCGCCGAGAGCGATTTTTCCATCGCCTTCCAGATGCGCCCGCTGAGTGACGTCGCGCTGGCGTGGCAGGAAGATGATAGCCGCTGCCGCACGGTGTTTACGCTCTAGATCAACGGAAGTAAAAAGGGGCATTGCAAACGATTGCTTTCACAACGCAACCGTTTAAAATCGCCCCTTTGTTGTAATTGAGAACGTCCACCATGTCCGTCAACACCGCTGAAACTTGCCAGCCTGCCAGCGCTGCAAGCCCGAAAAGTGAACTGATTTACCGCCTCGAAGATCGTCCACCATTAGCGCAAACCTTGTTTGCTGCCTGTCAGCATTTGCTGGCGATGTTTGTCGCGGTGATTACGCCCGCGCTATTAATTTGCCAGGCGCTGGGTTTACCGGCGCAGGATACGCAGCACATCATCAGCATGTCGCTGTTTGCCTCGGGCGTGGCATCCATTCTGCAAATCAAAACCTGGGGACCGGTGGGTTCCGGCCTGTTGTCGATTCAGGGCACCAGTTTTAACTTCGTCACGCCGCTGATCATGGGCGGTATGGCGCTGAAAAACGGCGGCGTTGATGTACCAACCATGATGGCGGCGCTGTTTGGCACGCTGATGGTGGCGTCGTGTACCGAAATGGTGCTGTCACGCGTGCTGCACCTGGCGCGCCGCATCATTACGCCGCTGGTTTCCGGCATTGTGGTGATGATTATTGGCCTGTCGCTGATTCAGGTCGGTTTGACCTCTATCGGCGGCGGCTTTGCTGCGATGAGCGATCACACGTTCGGTGCCCCGAAAAACTTATTGCTGGCAGCTTCGGTATTGGTGGTGATTATCCTGCTTAATCGCCAGCGTAATGCTTATCTGCGCGTGGCTTCGCTGGTGATCGCGATGGCGGTAGGTTATGCGCTGGCCTGGGCGCTGGATATGCTGCCTGCCACCAGCACGCCAGCCGATCAGCCGCTGATTGCCGTGCCATCGCCGCTCTACTATGGGCTGGGCTTTGACTGGAATCTGCTGATTCCGCTGATGCTGGTGTTTATGGTGACCTCATTGGAAACCATTGGCGACATCACCGCGACCTCTGATGTTTCCGAGCAGCCGGTGAGTGGTCCGCTGTATATGAAGCGTCTGAAAGGCGGCGTGTTGGCAAACGGGCTTAACTCCTTTGTCTCGGCGCTGTTCAATACTTTCCCGAACTCCTGTTTTGGCCAGAACAACGGCGTGATTCAGCTTACCGGCGTTGCCAGCCGCTATGTGGGGTTTGTCGTGGCGCTGATGCTGATCGTGCTTGGCCTGTTCCCGGCCGTGAGCGGTTTTGTGCAGCACATTCCGGAATCGGTGCTGGGCGGTGCAACCATTGTGATGTTCGGTACCATCGCCGCGTCTGGCGTGCGCATTGTTTCACGCGAGCCGCTGAATCGTCGTGCCATCATGATTATCGCGCTGTCGCTGGCGGTCGGTTTGGGCGTTTCTCAGCAGCCGCTGATTCTGCAATTTGCCCCAGACTGGCTGAAAACCCTGCTTTCATCTGGCATTGCGGCCGGTGGTATTACCGCCATCGTGCTGAACCTGATCTTCCCGCAAGAAAAGTAATCCAGACGGCAGGCTTCGGCCTGCCTGATATTTATCCGCATTTACATCCAGGCTGTTGAGCTGTAACGGTAATTCAGGCATAACAACCACTCACCGGATAAATATCGGGATGGATGAGTGCGATGAAATTTTTAGGCAAGTTTTTCCTTACCTTACTGCTGCTAATTCTGCTGGCGCTGGTAGTGCTGTATGTGTTGCTGCAAACACAATGGGGCGCAGGTTGGTTTAGCCGCTGGGTAAGCGATAAAACCGCCTGGCATCTCTCTCTCAGCAAGATTGAGCACGGCTTCTCCTCTCCTTCGCACATCATTCTCGATGACTTCAGCTTTGGCCATGATGGCCAGCCCGCCGTGTTGGTGGCGAAACGCGTTGATCTCGGCCTTGCGCTGGTTCAGTTTAGCGATCCGCTGCACTTCAACAGCATCGAAATACGCGACGGTGAAATCAATCTGGCTAATCAAGCGCCCGATACCACGCTGCCGATTCAGGCCAATCGCCTGCAGCTGAATAACGTGCGCATTGAGAATCCGCATAGCGCGTTGCCGATGACCGCTCAGCGCGTGAACGGCGGTCTTCTGCCGTGGAAACCGCTGCCTAACGACGTGCTGGGCAGCGACGCGCAGTTCCAGATCAGCGCTGGCACTCTGACGCTGGATGGTGTGCCGGGCAACAACGTGCTGCTGCAGGGCAGCATTAAGCAACGTCGTCTGGTGCTGAGCAATATCGGTGCCGATCTGGCGCGCGGTTCGATGACCGGCAACGCCGAACGTGATGCGCAGGGTAACTGGAAGATCGACCAACTGCGCCTCAACGATATCCGTCTGCAAACTCATCAAAGCCTGAGCGACTTCCTCAATCCGCTGCGCGATGTGCCTTCAGTGAGCATCAACCGTCTGGATATGACCGATGCACGCCTGCAAGGACCGGATTGGGCGGTGACCGATCTCGATTTAACCCTGAAAAATGTCACGCTGCGCGGCGATGATTGGGAAAGCGATGGCGGTTCTCTCTCCATGAACGCCGGGAATTTCATTAACGGTGGCTTTGAGCTCAACGATCCTATCGTCAATGCCGATCTCTCGCCGCAGGGTATCGCGCTGACGCAGTTCAGTTCGCGCTGGGTGAATGGCGTGGTGCGCGCCAGCGGCAACTGGACGCGCAGCGACAAGCGTTTAACGCTGGATGAACTGGCGATCGCCGGGCTGGAATATACCTTGCCGCAAAACTGGCGTGAGCGCTGGCAGCAAACTTTACCGGATTGGCTGGATAGCGTGCTGATAACGCGCGCCACCGCCAACCGTAACCTGATTATTGATATCAATCCGGCGTTCCCGTTCCAGATGACGTCACTGGATGGCAGCGCGGATAACCTGCTGTTGGCACGTCAACATCAGTGGGGAATCTGGGCCGGTAAAGCCAGCTTCAACGCGGCTGAAGCCACCTTCAATCGCACCGATCTGCGCCATCCATCCATTGCGCTGAATGCCAATGACCAGCAGATTCAGGTAACGGAGTTGAGCGCCTTTAACGGCAGCGGTTTACTGGAAGGTTCTGCAACGGTTGGGCAGGATGCGCAACGTCCGCTGACGCTGAATCTGAAAGGCCAGGCTGTGCCGGCAAACGTGCTGGGAAATTGGGGTTGGCCAACGCTGCAGTTGAGCGGCAACAGTAATTTGCAGCTGCAGGTGAAAGGCTCGTTGAACGCCAGCGCGCCGCTGCGCCCAAGCGTGGATGGTACGTTGTCGGTTACTACCGATGCACAGTCGGTGCAGCAGACGATGCGGGGCGGGCAGGTTCAGTAAGGTAAAATAGAAAGGTCGCCATGAATGGCGACCCTACGTGTTAGTTGATACGGGCGCCGGAACCGCCCTCTTCCAGCGCTCCGTCAGAATCGGCGGGCAGCACGATGTAGACGCCTTCGAATACCGCGCCCAACTCATCATCACCAAACAACTCCACTTCCATCTGCACGCGCGCTTTGCGGCCTCGCGCCAAACGGTCAAGATCACCGCTGAGCGAGCCGAGATCGGCAATTGCGCCCGGACGGCCGCTTATTGGTTTGCTATAGCGAATATGCGCATCCGCCAGAATAATGGTGCCACCGAGATGCCGCTCGCGCAGCAGCAGCCAAATCAAACCCCAACCGGTTAGCGTGGCGAGCGAGAACAGGCTGCCCGCAAACAAGGTGTGATGGGGATTCTGGTTGCCCGCTTCAGGCATGGTGGTAACGAATTTCTGCCCGGTGTATTGCAGAATGCGCACGCCCATTTTTTCACTCAACGGGATGTGCTCATACCAGGCTTGTTGCAGCTGTCCGCACCAGTCGGCGCGATGCAGAATATCGTCAAGCGTCACGACCGGTTTGATCATCAGGAAGTGGCGCACCGGCGTGGTTTGCGGCGCGGTGATTTCACCCTGATTGACGTAGCCAAGCTTGGCGAAGAATTCGACCGCGTCTTCACGCGCGCTACAGGTGACGCGTTTCGCGCCTTCCTGACGCGCAACCGATTCCAGCGTCATCGCCACCAGCGTGCCAAGACCTTTGCCCTGCACGGAAGGATGCACGGCAAGGAAGCGAATCGCCGCTTCGTTCTCAGCGTTGATGTACAGACGACCGATCGCTACTGGTTTGCCCTGCTCATCCACCACCATTTGATGATGTGCCAGCGCATCCCAGGCATCACGCTCAGAACCCTGCGGCTGACGCAGCGGCTTTCGTAACATTTCCCAGCGGAACTGGTAATACATATCCAGCTCTTCCGCCGTTTGCGGTACGCGAAGATGATACATAAAGTGATTCTCTCGTTCGGAGCTTGCGTGGCTAAGTCCTTGCCGCTCGGCTGAAAACCTCACACCTGTAACCAGAAGGTCACCGGACCATCGTTTACTAACGAAACCTGCATATTGGCGGCGAAGCGCCCGTTTGCGGTGGTCACGCCCTGTGCTCGGCAGCAATCGCTAAAGTATGCATAGAGGCGCTCGGCTTCCGCCGGTTCTGCGCCGCCAGAGAAAGAGGGACGCATCCCTTTATTGGTATCTGCGGCGAGAGTGAATTGCGACACCACCAGCACGCTACCACCCGCCTGCTGCACATTGAGATTCATTTTGTCATTCTCATCCGCAAAGATGCGGTAGCCCAGCACGCGCTCGGTTAGACGCTGCGCTTTTTGTTCGTCGTCGCCCTTTTCCACACCCAATAACACCAATAACCCATTGCCAATTTCGCCCACTGTCGCGTCGTCAACGCTAACACTGGCGTGGCTGACGCGCTGAATCAAAGCAATCATGTTTCCTCACGTTCTTTTTCGCGTTCCTGCTGTTTTAGCTGGCGATAGTCATCCAGCGTGACGGTGATTTCCGCGCCTAACAACACAATACACCACGACCAATAGACCCAAAGGAACAGAATGGGGATGACCGCCAGAACGCCGTAAATTAACTGATACGAAGGGAACATCGTAACATAGAGCGCAAAGCCTTTTTTGCCCAGCTCGAACAACAATCCGGCAACGATGGCGCCGATCAGTGCATCACGCGTGGGCACGCGCCGCGTCGGCACAATGCTATACAGCAGCCAGAAAGCGAGGATGGAGAGGCACAGCGGGAAAATACGGAGCAGCTGATCAACCAGACTGGTTACGCCTGTCACACTCAACCACCGCAGCGATAACAGATAGGAGCTGAGCGCTAAGCTTGCGCCCGCCAGCAGCGGCCCGAGCGTTAAGATCATCCAGTAAACGGCAAACGAATAGACCATCGGACGCGGCTTATCGCTGCGCCAGATGGCGTTTAATGCGCTATCCACCGAATGCATCAGCAGCAACGCGGTGACGATCAACCCCACAATACCAATCGCCGTCATCTTATTGACGTTGGCGACGAACTGGTCGAGATAACGCTGAATAACGTCGCCCGTTGCCGGGATGAAGTTGGTAAAAATGAAGTTCTTCAACTGCACGCTGATATCCGAGAACATCGGAAAAGCAGCAAACAGCGCGAACACCACGGCAATCAGCGGCACCAATGCCAGCAATGAAACGTAGGCGAGATTACCCGCCTGCGTCGTCATGTTGTCATCGTCAATGCGTCGCCACAGCAGTTTTACCCACAAATAAAAGGCATGCGCCGAGTGGCGCAGATGTCGTTGGTTCAGCACTCAGAGACGACCCGCAAACCAGTCCGGCACGGTTTTATCATCAACCACCAGCACGCTTTCAATACCAAGCGCGCGCGCAGCGTCGATATTGGCCTGGTTATCATCGAAAAACACCGCCTGATTGGCCTGATAACCTTCGTGCTGCAGCACATAGTGATAGATGCGCGCTTCCGGCTTACGCATGCCAATATCCTGCGACATATAAAGATGATCGGCCGCCTGTTGAACATCGGGATATTGGGTTGGCCAGAACTCAAAGTGCAGCTGATTGGTATTGGACAGGATCACCACGCGCTCGCCATTGGCACGCAGCTTGTTCATGATCGCCAGCGTTTCCGGACGCACGCCGACAAAAACCGCCTGCCAGCCAGCGGTGAATTGCGGATAGCTCAGCGCGATATCCAGCTGGTCGCAGATACGTGCAGCAAATTCCGGATCGCTGATTTCACCGCGTTCGTGTTGCTCAAAAGCCTCATCCATGCGGAAACGACTTTGCAGCGTGGATAACGGCACGCGCCCCAAATCGCTCCAGACGCCGAGCACACGATTGAAATCGATATCAACAATCACATTGCCTAAATCAAAGATGTACAGCATGACGCCTCTCCTTTTCGTTCCCTGGATCATTCACTTTAGCGGCAAAAGTGGGAGCTGAACAGGGACGAAAGGCGGGAAATCAGTAATCTGGAGGCGGAGCCAAACTTCATTAAGCGAGCGTTGCAGCGGGTTGCAGGCATAAAAAAGCCCCGCAAGTGCGGGGCTCAATATCAGACTGTTTCGCTTACTCTTTGCTGCCGCGAGAAGAACGCTTACGATCGTTCTCGGTCAGGTGACGTTTACGAATACGGACTGACAACGGAGTCACTTCTACCAGTTCGTCATCATCGATGAACTCGATAGCCTGTTCCAGCGTCATTTTCTGCGGTGGAACCAGAGTGGTGGCTTCGTCAGTACCTGACGCACGCATGTTGGTCAGTTTCTTACCGGTCAGGCAGTTTACTGTCAGGTCGTTAGAACGGCTGTGAATACCGATGATCTGGCCTTCATACACTTCCGCACCGTGACCCAGGAACAGCTTACCGCGATCCTGCAGACCGAACAGGGCGAACGCGACCGCTTTACCCTGACCGTTTGAGATCAGCACGCCGTTCTGACGCTGGCCCACTTCGCCTGGACGAACGTCGTCGTAGTGGCTGAAGGTGGAGTACAGCAGACCGGTACCTGAAGTCATGGTCATGAATTCGTTACGGAAGCCGATCAGACCACGGCTTGGGATCATGTAGTCAAGACGTACACGGCCTTTGCCATCTGGATCCATGTTTTTCAGGTCGCCTTTACGCTCACCCATCGCTTGCATCACAGAACCCTGGTGGGTTTCTTCGATGTCGAGGGTCACGTTTTCGAATGGCTCCTGCTTACGGCCTTCGTGCTCACGGAAGATTACTTTCGGACGGGATACCGCCAGCTCGAAACCTTCACGACGCATGTTCTCGATCAGAACTGACAAGTGCAGCTCACCACGACCTGAAACGCGGAATGCATCCGAATCTTCGGTTTCTTCAACGCGCAGTGCCACGTTGTGTACCAGCTCTTTGTTCAAACGCTCCAGAATCTGGCGCGAAGTCACGAACTTACCTTCTTTACCGCAGAACGGTGAGGTGTTCACGTTGAAGAACATGGTTACGGTTGGTTCGTCGACGCTCAGGGCTGGCAACGCTTCCACATTCTGCGTGTCGCAGATGGTGTCAGAGATGTTCAGCTCGCCCAGACCGGTGATCGCGATGATGTCGCCCGCTTCCGCCAGGGTGCTTTCGATACGCTCCAGACCAAGGTGGCCCAGCACTTTACCGACTTTACCGTTACGGGTTTTGCCTTCGCTATCAATGATAGTGACTTGCTGGTTCGGCTTCACGGTACCGCGCTTGATGCGGCCAATGCCGATCACGCCCAGATAGTTGTTGTAGTCCAGCTGCGAGATTTGCATCTGCAGTGGCGCTTCAACCTCAACCTGAGGTGGAGAAACGTGGTCAACGATCGCCTGATACAGCGGGGTCATGTCGTCAGCCATGTCGGTGTGTTCCAGACCCGCGATACCATTCAACGCCGAAGCGAAGATGATCGGGAAGTCCAGCTGCTCGTCAGTCGCATCCAGGTTAACGAACAGGTCAAATACCTGATCAACAACCCAATCAGGACGCGCGCCCGGACGGTCAACTTTGTTGATAACCACAATCGGCTTCAAACCATGAGCAAATGCTTTCTTGGTTACGAAGCGGGTTTGCGGCATAGGGCCATCCATCGCATCTACAACCAGCAGCACCGAATCCACCATGGACATGACGCGCTCCACTTCACCACCGAAGTCGGCGTGTCCTGGGGTATCAACGATGTTGATACGGTAGTCATTCCATTTGATGGCGGTGTTTTTTGCGAGGATGGTAATCCCACGCTCTTTCTCCAAATCGTTGGAGTCCATCACGCGCTCGGTTGCTTCGGTACGGGCATCAAAAGTACCGGATTGTT
>NZ_DALYOQ010000063.1:13612-28410 GCF_031974595.1 Pantoea sp. CTOTU46764
GTCTTACCATGGTCAACGTGCGCAATGATGGCGATGTTACGCAAATTTTCGATCACAGCTTTGCCTCAGGCATTATAGAAATAACGCGGTATTGTACACGGATTAAGCGGAAGACTGAACATGATCACAGATTTCGCCGAAAGTTTCTCGTAGCGCTGGTTTTTAGCACCGTTTACGGTGCATTAATCTGCACTGCGATGGCAATTTGCACCAAATTAGTGCTTAACTTGACCTGCGGCGCACCATTACGATGCATGCAATCCATCCTGGTGCAGCCTTCGACTCACGAAAGGGCGCATTGTAGCGCCATTTTCGCCATTGTCATAAAGTTGGCACAGAATTCGCTTTATATATTTTAAGCGAAAACGACAGTTATAAAACGGTTGATAGAGCTTGCCGAGATCTTTGGTTAGGAATGGTCAGCAGTCATGACACATTCCCGGCAACGAAGTTCTCTCACCATGACGATAATGACCATTTCCAGGAGAGTTGAGTATGTCCGCTGAACACGTTCTCTCGATGATGAACGAGCATGAAGTTAAGTTTGTTGACCTGCGTTTTACCGATACCAAAGGTAAAGAACAGCACGTTACTATCCCTGCTCACCAGGTTAACGCTGACTTCTTTGAAGAAGGCAAAATGTTCGATGGCTCCTCCATCGGTGGCTGGAAAGGCATTAACGAATCAGACATGGTGCTGATGCCGGACGCAACCACTGCAGTAATGGATCCGTTCTTCGAAGACTCGACCCTGATCATCCGTTGCGACATCCTTGAGCCAGGCACACTGCAGGGCTATGACCGTGACCCACGCTCCATTGCTAAGCGTGCAGAAGAGTTCCTGCGTTCTTCAGGCATCGCGGATACCGTGCTGTTTGGACCAGAGCCAGAGTTCTTCCTGTTCGATGACATCCGTTTCGGTTCTTCTACTTCAGGTTCACACGTTGCTATCGACGATATCGAAGCAGCATGGAACACCGGTAAAGAGTACGAAGGCGGTAACAAAGGTCACCGTCCAGGTCTGAAAGGCGGTTACTTCCCAGTGCCACCGGTTGACTCAGCACAGGACATCCGTTCTGCCATGTGTCTGACCATGGAGCAGATGGGTCTGGTGGTTGAAGCACATCACCACGAAGTAGCGACTGCTGGTCAGAACGAAGTGGCAACCCGCTTCAACACCATGACCAAAAAAGCTGACGAAATTCAGATCTACAAATACGTGGTGCACAACGTCGCTCACGCGTACGGCAAAACTGCAACCTTCATGCCTAAGCCAATGTTCGGTGATAACGGTTCTGGTATGCACTGCCACATGTCCCTGTCAAAAGGCGGCGTGAACCTGTTCTCTGGCGACAAGTACGGCGGCCTGTCTGAAACGGCTCTGTTCTACATCGGCGGTATCATTAAGCACGCTAAAGCGATTAACGCCCTGGCGAACCCAACCACCAACTCATACAAGCGTCTGGTCCCAGGCTACGAAGCGCCCGTTATGCTGGCTTACTCTGCCCGTAACCGTTCTGCTTCTATCCGTATCCCAGTGGTTGCTAGCCCGAAAGCACGTCGTATCGAAGCACGCTTCCCGGATCCAGCGGCTAACCCATACCTGGCATTCACCGCGCTGCTGATGGCCGGTCTTGATGGCGTTATCAACAAGATCCACCCTGGCGATGCGATGGACAAAAACCTGTATGACCTGCCTCCGGAAGAAGAAGCTGAGATTCCAAAAGTTGCAGGTTCTCTGGAAGAAGCACTGAACGCACTGAACGAAGATCGCGAGTTCCTGACCCGTGGCGGCGTGTTCACTGATGACGCTATCGATGCATACATCGAACTGCGTAAGTCAGACGTTGACCGCGTGCGTATGACTCCGCACCCAGTTGAGTTCGAACTGTACTACAGCGTTTAATCAGCATTAAAGATTCGCGGATTTTGCATCGCCGCAAGGCGGCAATCGAGAGAATCCCGGGGAGCTGAGATAACTCAGTGACTCGGGTGAACGAGTGCAGCCAACGCAGCGGCGGTGTAAAAGACGCCGAAGATTTTATATTGCCGTGGAAACTTTAGCCCATCTCCGGATGGGCTTTTTTCTCCGCGCATTCATGGTTCGAAGCACAGATTTCCGTCCTGAAAGGCTATAATGCACTAAATTAGTGCAGAGGAACGCTGTATGGTAACTGGCACGCTGCCCGACGCGGGGCAGATTCTCAACTCCCTGATCAACAGTATTTTGCTGGTCGATAACGATTTAGTTATCCATTACGCCAATCCGGCGGCTCAGCAATTACTGGCGCAAAGCTCACGTAAATTGTTCGGCACGCCATTACCGGAATTAACCGGCTATTTTTCGCTGAATATTGAGGTGATGAGCGAGAGTCTCGGAGCTGGCCAGGGCTTTACCGATAGCGAAGTCACGTTGGTGGTCGATGGCCGCGCGCACATTATGTCGCTCACGGCACAGCGCTTACCGGATGGCTTTATTCTGCTGGAAATGGCGCCGATGGATAATCAACGTCGTCTTAGCCAGGAACAAATTCAGCATGCTCAGCAGGTCGCGGCCCGCGATTTAGTGCGCGGCCTGGCGCATGAAATCAAAAACCCGCTGGGAGGATTACGTGGTGCCGCGCAGTTGCTGACTCGCGCGTTACCCGATCCTTCCCTGCATGAATATACGCGCATCATCATTGAGCAAGCCGACCGACTGCGTAATCTGGTTGATCGCCTGCTCGGCCCGCAACAGCCGGGCTTGCACGTAACGCAAAGCATTCATCAGGTCGCCGAGCGCGTGGTGAATCTGGTGTCGATGGAGTTGCCGGATAACGTCTCGCTGGTGCGTGATTACGATCCAAGCCTGCCGGAACTGCCGCACGATCCCGACCAGATTGAACAGGTGCTGTTGAATGTGGTGCGTAACGCGCTGCAAGCGTTGGGCGATGAAGGCGGCACCATTGTGATTCGCACGCGTACTGCCTTCCAGCTCACGCTGCACGGCACGCGTTATCGTTTAGTTGCTCGTATTGATATTGAAGATGATGGCCCAGGGATTCCGGCCCAGCTACAAGACACCCTATTCTATCCGATGGTAAGCGGACGTGAAGGCGGCACCGGTTTAGGTCTGTCCATCGCCCGTAGCCTGATCGATCAGCATTCAGGGAAAATAGAATTTAACAGTTGGCCAGGACACACCGAATTCTCGGTTTACCTGCCTATTCGCCAGTGAGGTTTCTATGCAACGAGGGATAGTCTGGATCGTCGATGACGATAGCTCCATCCGCTGGGTGCTTGAAAGGGCACTCACTGGAGCCGGTTTGAGCTGTGCAACCTTTGACAGTGCTAACGAGGTATTGGACGCGCTCGCAAGCAAAACCCCAGACGTATTATTGTCAGACATTCGTATGCCTGGCATGGATGGACTTACGCTGCTGAAACAGATTAAGCAGCGTCATCCGATGCTGCCGGTGATCATTATGACCGCGCACTCCGATCTGGATGCCGCCGTCAGCGCTTATCAGCAAGGTGCGTTTGATTACCTGCCAAAGCCGTTTGATATTGATGAAGCGGTGGCGCTGGTTGAGCGTGCGATTAGCCATTATCAGGAACAGCAGCAGCCGCGTAATCAGCCCGTCAGCGGCCCAACCACCGACATTATCGGCGAAGCGCCGGCCATGCAGGATGTATTCCGCATCATTGGTCGTCTTTCACGCTCCTCAATTAGCGTGCTGATCAACGGTGAATCCGGTACCGGTAAAGAGTTGGTCGCCCATGCGCTGCATCGTCATAGTCCGCGTGCGAAGTCCCCTTTTATCGCGCTGAACATGGCGGCGATACCCAAAGATTTGATTGAATCAGAGCTGTTTGGTCACGAGAAAGGCGCGTTTACCGGTGCTAACCAGATTCGTCAGGGACGTTTTGAGCAGGCCGATGGCGGCACGCTGTTCCTCGATGAAATTGGTGACATGCCGCTTGATGTGCAAACCCGCTTATTGCGCGTTTTGGCCGATGGCCAGTTTTATCGCGTTGGCGGCTATGCGCCGGTGAAAGTGGATGTGCGTATCATCGCGGCAACCCACCAAAATCTTGAGCTGCGCGTGCAGGAAGGCAAATTCCGTGAAGACTTGTTCCATCGTCTTAACGTCATTCGCGTTCATCTGCCGCCGCTGCGTGAACGCCGCGAAGATATTCCGCGCCTGGCGCGTTACTTCCTGCAGGTCGCTGCACGTGAGTTAGGCGTGGAAGCGAAGATTCTGCATCCGGAAACCGAAACCGCGCTGACGCGTCTGCATTGGTCCGGTAACGTGCGCCAGCTGGAAAATACCTGTCGCTGGTTGACGGTGATGGCAGCGGGCCAGGAAGTGTTGATTCAGGATCTGCCGCCTGAACTGTTTGAATCCAGCACGCCAGACAATCCGGTGCAGTCGTTACCGGACAGCTGGGCCACGCTGCTGGCGCAGTGGGCAGATCGCGCCTTGCGTTCCGGTCATCAAAATCTGTTGTCGGAAGCACAGCCGGAGATGGAGCGCACCCTGCTCACCACTGCGCTGCGTCACACGCAAGGGCACAAACAGGAAGCGGCACGCTTGCTCGGCTGGGGACGTAATACCCTGACGCGTAAGTTGAAAGAGCTGGGAATGGAATAACGCGCACGTTGTGCGTTTTGATACAGGGGAGCGAATGAGCTCCCCTTTTTTATATCACTCGCGAGAACTGCTGCATGCGCACCTTTTGGCGCATATACACATCGAAGCACATACAGATGTTTCGAATCAGCAAACGGCCGACGCCAGTAACGTGCAGACTGCGACCGCGCTGTTCCACTAATCCATCCGCCACCAGCGGCGCTAACAGCGCTAAATCCTCGGCAAAATAACGTTCAAACTCTATCGGGTATTGTGCTTCTATCGCGGCAAAATCCAGTGAGAAATTGCAGATTAAGGCTTTAATCACATCGCGGCGCAAACCATCATCGTCACTCAACGTGAGCCCGCGCCACAGCGCATTGCCGCGCTGCTCGACTTCTGCGTAATAGGCTTTCAACTCTTTGTGATTTTGCGCATAGCTGTCGCCCAACATACTGATGGCCGACACGCCCAAACCGAGCAGATCGGTTTCGCCCTGCGTGGTGTAACCCTGAAAATTACGATGCAGTTCGCCGGCGCGTTGTGCCACCGCCAGTTCATCATCCGGACGCGCGAAGTGATCCATGCCGATAAACTGGTAACCTTCGCCGGTTAAGGTGGCGATAGTTTCCTGCAGGATTTGCAGTTTCTGTGCCGCGCCTGGCAGTTCGTCATCTTTAATTTTGCGCTGCGCAGCGAACAACGTCGGCATGTGCGCATAGTTGAAGACGCTGAGGCGATCGGGATTAAGTGCAATAACGCGCTGTAAGGTGAAGGCGAAGCTTTCCGGCGTCTGCAGCGGCAAGCCATAAATCAGATCGAGGCTAACCGAACGGAAGCCCTGCTCACGCGCACGCTGCACCAGCGCGAAGATGGTTTCTTCGTCCTGCACGCGATTCACGCGCTCCTGCACCGCCTTATTAAAGTCCTGCACGCCCATGCTCAGACGATTGAAACCTTCCGCGCGCAGATGATCGATCATCTCCAGTTCGATTTCACGCGGATCAACCTCGATCGACATTTCGACATCATCGGCAATGGTAAAATGATCGCGTAGCAGCGCCACCAACCGGCTCACCTGCTGCTGGTTGAGGAATGTCGGCGTACCGCCGCCCCAATGCAGCTGAGTGACGCTGCGCCCCGCAAACAAGGGCGCACGCTGGCGGATCTCCTGCTCCAGTACATCAAGGTAGCGATCGGCTTTATGCAGCTGGCGCGTCACGATTTTATTGCAGCCACAGAAGTAGCAAAGACGATGGCAAAACGGGATATGCACATACAGCGATAACGGACGATCGGGATAGCGCTGCACGGCGTGCTGAAAATCAGCCTCGCCAAAGTTCTCACTGAACTCAAGCGCGGTAGGATAAGAGGTATAACGCGGGCCAGCGTAATTGTATTTTTCGATGAGGCGCTGATCCCAATCAATCTGCTGCGATGACATGCTCACTCCTTACGGTGACGTCGTCTGAGAGAGGGTCGCGTAGCAGAAGAGTGGACGAAGCGATGGGCTGAACGCCGACGTAAACGCGACTTCAGACGCGACAGGCGGCGTAGTTTAAACAATAACCAGATCAGATAACATGTCAGTAGCAGCGCGAAAATTGATCCAGGCCAAAACATAGGTGAATACCTGTTTAGCACGGCATGCGCGAAAACGCATGCCGATCAAAATTGGCCTTAATTGCCTTTGAGCAGGCGCATCATATCTTCTTCAGCCTGCTCATCTTCCGCTTCGTCATCCAGCGCGATGCCTAACGTTTCCATCAGCTCGTCAATGCGGTCTAAGGTTTGATCCAGCCAGGCCTGATCTTCGCCACTTAAGGTTTCACCGTTTTCCAGGCGATCCAGCAGCGTATCCAGACGTTCGTCATTTTCCAGCTTCGCCAGCTCTTCTTGCGGCGTCAGGCGAACTTTTTCCGCTTTTGGCTTTGACTTCGCTTCAGGCTTTTTCGCCGGCTGGATTTTACCATCAGCGACTAATGCAATCGGCGTTTTGCTGCCCAGGCGTGGATCCTGAGCTTTTTTACCCTGACCTTTGCCAGCGGTTTGCGTTTCCGGATTAGCGCGGCTACCAGATTTGTGGCCGCTATGCTTTTTATCGCGTTTGCGATCGCGCGCTTCCTGATTAAGGTCTTCACGCGATTTGCGTTTGGCTTTCGCAGCAGGTTTGCCACGCGGGGCTGATGCAGGTTGCTTCATGGTGTCCGGTCTCGGCGATGCTTTGTGAGTTCAGTATAGAATTGCGGCGAAATCTAGCAGAAAGTAAGCAAAGAAAAAAGGCGATAGCCTATGCTATCGCCTTTTATCGCACCTTCATACGAAGGAAACACTGAATAAATCCTTTACGGCTCACAACGTCCCGGTTGCTCCATCGCCACATCGCTCCTGCGATTAATCCCTGTCCTTGTTCGATTCCTGCCTGAATCGCTTCCCGCCATGCTCCTGGTCATCCCCGACACTCCTGAGCTCATCATCCTGATGGGTGCTGCCGTGCACTGACAACAAATGTAGACTAATAGGTAAAATCAACAAGTGAGACTTGTCTCTATTTTAGAGTGGCATTTCCTACAAACACTTCAACCCATTGAAATTAAATGCCTAAAATCATTGTTAATATTCCATGAAGCGGTAATCGCTGGCAGTAACAATCATAGATCTCTTACAAAATGACGCGTTTAGACGCTATCGGGCACTTTTGCGCCATTACAGGTATAATCAGCCCAATTGCCCGATTCATTTTGCTGGAGTTTCACTTTGTCTGCTTTGAACTATCACATGACCCATTTCATGCTCAGCGCCCCGGATATTCGCCATTTACCGGCGGATGTGGGCATAGAAGTTGCTTTTGCCGGGCGCTCGAATGCAGGCAAATCCAGCGCGCTGAACACCATCACCAACCAAAAAGGTCTGGCACGTACCAGTAAAACGCCAGGTCGTACCCAGCTGATTAACCTGTTTGAAGTGGTTGAAGGTAAATGTCTGGTCGATTTACCCGGTTATGGCTATGCCCAGGTTCCGGAAGAGATGAAGCGCAAATGGCAAAAGTCTTTGGCGGAATATTTACAGAAACGCCAGGCATTGAAAGGCCTGGTGGTATTGATGGATATACGCCATCCGCTGAAAGACCTTGATCAGAACATGATTGAATGGGCTGTACAGAGCCAGATTCCCGTGCTGGTCTTGCTGACCAAAGCCGACAAGCTGGCATCCGGCGCGCGTAAAGCACAGCTGACGATGGTTCGCGAAGCGTCGCTGGCCTTTAACGGTGATGTGCAGGTTGAAATGTTCTCGTCACTGAAGAAGATGGGCGTTGATATTGTGCGTAAGAAGTTGGACAGCTGGTTTAGCGAACTGGAGCCTGCGCAAGAAGGCGACGGCGAAGAAACAGCAGAGTAATTTTGTTGCGGCTTTTGCGAAAAAGCCCAATAAAAAACGCCCCAGTCATAAATGACTGGGGCGGCTAAATATTCAGCCAAATCCGATTACGTGAAGTAAAAGGTCTGAAAGATAGAACATCTTACCTCTGTACCCTACGCGACAAACTCTACCTGATTTTCCGCGCCCTACAAAGGGTTTTTTGTTGTTAAGTTTCAGGATTCGACATCTTTTTTACTAAGTTCATCACACTTTCACATGTGCGATGTAGTTTAATTACTAAAAAAATGCTTAGCCGATAAGCAGTTACAAAACGCGCATTTAATAGGCTGCTTTGTGAGGTTGCTGAACCGATTAAGTAAACATTTTTCTTATGATGATGTCAGCGGCACGCAAATACCGCTGAATGCGCATAATCAGTGCGCCTCATCCCAGTTATCGCCGGTCCCGACTTCAACCTGCAGCGGCACATCCAGCTTCATGCTGTTCTCCATCAGGTCACGGATGGTCTTAATCGAGCTCTCTACCGCGTCGCTGCGAATCTCAAACACCAGTTCATCGTGTACCTGCATAATCATGCGCACGGCATCGTCTTTTTGCTCTAACAGCCAGCCATCCACCGCAATCATCGCGCGTTTGATGATGTCTGCCGCCGTACCTTGCATTGGGGCGTTGATCGCCGCACGCTCCGCTGCTTTACGACGAATGGCATTGCTGGAGGTAATATCAGGCAGCCACAAGCGACGACCATCAAGCGTTTCAACATAGCCTTTCTCTGCCGCCTTCGCGCGCGTCTCTTCCATATAACGCAACACGCCCGGATAGCGTTCAAAGTAGAGATCCATGTATTTCTTCGCCTCACCCGCGCCGATATTCAGCTGGCGAGAGAGACCAAACGCGCTCATTCCGTAGATCAGGCCAAAGTTGATCGCTTTAGCACTGCGACGCTGCTCGCCCGATACTTTGCCAAGCGCCACACCAAACACTTCTGACGCGGTGGCGCGGTGGATATCTTCGCCCTGAGCAAACGCATCCAGCAGACCTTTATCTTGCGACAGATGCGCCATGATGCGCAGTTCAATCTGCGAGTAGTCCGCAGCAACAATACGATTGCCCGGCCCGGCGATAAACGCCTGACGAATACGTCGCCCTTCTTCGTTGCGCACCGGGATATTCTGCAGATTAGGATCGGTAGACGAGAGTCGTCCTGTCGCGGTGACCGCCTGATGATAGGAAGTATGCACGCGGCCGGTAACCGGATTGATCATCAGTGGCAGCTTATCGGTGTACGTCGATTTCAACTTCGATAAACCACGATGTTCAAGAATCACTTTCGGCAATGGATAATCGAGCGCCAGCTCAGCCAATACTTCTTCGCTGGTCGACGGTGCGCCGCCCGGCGTTTTCTTGGTTGGCTTGATTCCCTGCTTTTCAAACAGAATGGTTTGCAGCTGTTTAGGTGAAGAGAGATTGAACGGTTCGCCCGCCAGCTCGTGTGCTTTCAGCTCCAGCTCGGCCACACGCGAGGTCAGCTCCTGCGAGTGTTTCGCCAGGATATTCTGGTCAATCAGCACGCCGTTGCGCTCAATACGCGATATCACCTTCAACAACGGCATTTCAATCTCTTCAAATACCTGTTTCGGCCCCGCTTCCGGCTCCAGCTTCTCCCACATTTTCAGATGCAATTGCAGCGTGACATCGGCATCTTCCGCCGCATAGTGACCGGCTTGCTCGATAGCAATTTGGTTAAAAGTGAGCTGATTTTTGCCTTTGCCCGCGATCTCTTCAAACGTCACCGTTTTATGGTTCAGCCAGCGCGCAGCCAGGCTATCCATATCGTGTTTTCCACCCACGCTGTTCAGGCAATAGGATTCCAGCATGGTGTCGAATTTGATGCCGTTCAGTTCGATGTCGTAATTCTTCAGCACGCCGCGATCGTATTTGAGATTCTGGCCAACCTTCGCCGCTTTGCCATCTTCCAGCAGCGGTTTTAGCTGCTTCAGTACTTCGCTACGATCCAGCTGATCTGGCGCATCCAGATAATCGTGGGCGACCGGCAGATAAGCCGCTTCACCCGGCGCGACGGCAAAACCAATACCGACAATGTTGGCGCTTAAGGTATCCAACGAGTCGGTCTCAAGATCGAAAGCGAAGAGCTCGGCGCTTTTCAGCTTTTTCAGCCATTCAGTAAATGTCGCTTCATCGAGGATAGTGACGTAGCCATCCGCAGAGAGCACGCTGGTCGCTTCGGCAGCGGGCGCAGCAGGTTCGCTGAGGTGCGCTTTCTTAGTCTGCGCGTTGCTCTTTTTACCTTGTTGCAGCCATGAGCCATCCTGCAAATCGGTGATCCAGCGCTTAAATTCATAGCGGCTAAACAAGGTTTGCAGTGCTTCTACATCGGGTTCATTGACGACAAGCTGATCGCACGTCAGATCCAACTCAACGTCGGTTTTGATGGTTGCCAGCTGATAAGACAGGAAAGCGACATCGCGATTTTGCTCCAGCTTCGCCGCCATGGTTTTCGCGCCGCGGAACGAGAGATCGGCCACTTTATCGAGATTGTCATAGATTGACTGCATACCACCCAAGCCTTGCAGCAGCGCCTGTGCGGTTTTCTCACCGACGCCCGGCACGCCCGGAATGTTGTCCGAGCTGTCGCCCATCATGGCAAGGAAATCGATAATCAACGCGGGTGGCACGCCATATTTCTGCTCGACCTCTTCCGGACCGAGCACGGTATTGGTCATGGTGTTAATCAAGGTGATCGCAGGCGTCACCAGCTGCGCCATATCTTTATCGCCGGTGCTGATCAACACCGGGCGGCCGAGTTTTTCCGCCTCTAGCGCCAGCGTACCGATGACATCATCCGCCTCAACGCCAGAGACCGCCAACAGCGGCAGGCCCATCGCTTTCACCATTTCATGCAGCGGCTCAATCTGCGCACGCAGATCGTCTGGCATCGGCGGACGGTGCGATTTGTAGTGCTCAAACAGCTCGTCACGGAAAGTTTTGCCTTTCGCATCGAAGACCACAGCCACATGGCTTGGCTGATACTGCATCAACAGGCTCTTCAGCATATTGAGCACACCATACATGGCGCCAGTTGGCTCGCCTGCACTGTTCGTTAGCGGCGGAAAGGCATGATATGCACGGTACAGATAAGATGAGCCGTCGACCAGAATCAGGGGATTTTCTGCAATTTGCGCCATAGGTTCGTATTTTCTTCGTTGCGATAATGAGGGCTATAAGGATGCCACAACCGGAGGAGAATGTTGAATGCACTCGGGGAAGTCAGGATCTTTTTCGTCGTTACGCGGCACGGATCGCAAGGATCAATCTGTGGATAAGTTTGTGCGTAAAAATCATAACGTATTGTTATTTACGTTAATTGCAATTACTTTAATATTAAAAATTAAATCATATCAGTTAGTTAAATACTTACCGTGACCTCGCACGCCCTAATGAAAAGACGATCGTCCATGTGGATATTAAGCGGGAGGTTAATAAATACATCTTATACGTATGAGAGGAAAGGCAATAAAAAACGCCGGCAGTGCCGGCGTTCTGAAAACTAAATTACTTCTTTTCTACCAGGAATTTCACTACGTTGGCGTAATCAGCAACGAAGTTGTCCATTGAGCTGGTATCCAGGCCACCGTTGTTAACCATATATTTGCCGTTAACAAAGATTGCTGGCACACCTTGCAGATTGACGTCTGCTGCCGCTTTCTGCTGCTGCGCAACCAGCGCTTTTACAGCGAAGCTGTTCCACGCTGCATCGTAATCTTCTGAAGAGATACCCGCCGCTTTAATAAAGGTCTCTTTCAGGCTTGCTGCATCGGTAACGGTTTGGGTTTTCTGAATACCATCGAAGATCGGTGCAGTAACTTTGCTTTCTACGCCCAGCGCCATGGCAACAGCCCATGCCTGAGTGACAACCGGACCGAATTGACCGCCAAGGAAATCAACGTGGTATTTGGTCACTTTCGTATCCGCCGGCAGGTTCTTTTTCACTGCATCGCTCACGTGATAAACGCGTTCGAACTGGTAGCAATGTGGGCAGAAGAAGGAGAAGAACTCCAGAACCTGCGGCTCACCCGCCACTGGCTTTGGCAAGGTAACGAACTGCTTACCCTCGTTGAACTGTGCCGCTGAGGCGCCAAATGCCAGCATTAAACCTACCAGCGCAAACATGATCTTTTTCATCGTGAAACAATCTCCTGAGTACTTCATTAATATTGCGGGCTAAGCTGCAACGGCGGTTCCTGTAGCAGCCTTTCCTGCTCGATAAATAATGCAATCTGCCGGCGCCAAAAATCCTCATCTGTCATCCAGGGAAAGGCGCGCGGAAAAGCGGGATCCTGCCAGCGGCGTACCACCCAGGCCAAATAATAAACCATGCGCATAGCGCGTAAAGGCTCAATCAGTGACAATTCATGTAAATCAAAATCACCGAATTCATTATAGGCTTCCAGCAAAATGTCCCATTGAATCAATTGTTCCTGACGATCGCCATTGACCAGCATCCACAAATCCTGCACTGCTGGTCCGTTAC
Source organism: Pantoea sp. CTOTU46764 (assembly GCF_031974595.1). Taxonomy (NCBI): domain Bacteria; kingdom Pseudomonadati; phylum Pseudomonadota; class Gammaproteobacteria; order Enterobacterales; family Erwiniaceae; genus Pantoea; species Pantoea sp. CTOTU46764. The sequence continues at coordinate 26,158 of NZ_DALYOQ010000063.1, forward strand.
GGGCATCATCAAGATCGACAAACATCGGGCCTTCACGCCACAGAATATTGCCGGGATGGCAATCGCCGTGCAACCTTAACGGCTGCCATTGGCTATGCCAGCGCTGCTGCAGTGTCGCGCTGAGCTTATCAACGGCAGCAAGCAGTAAGTCCTTGAGTGAAGACGGAACTAACGCGCTTTGTTCCAGCTCCTGGCGTGGTTGAAACACATACTCTTCAAGGCCGAAGGTGGGCCGCCGCTGAAACAGGCTTTGCTTTGCGGTTTGGTGGATGCGGCCCAGAAAGCGGCCAACCCATTCCATCTGATCCTCGTTATCGGTTTCATATTGCCGCCCGCCTAAACTGGGGAAGACCGCGTACATGAAGCCGGCATGATGATTCAGCGTGCTGCCCTGCAGAACGAGCGGCGCGGCAACCGGTACTTCATCCTCTAATAAATCCTGAGTGAACTGATGCTCTTCGAGGATTTGTTGCGCGCTCCAGCGCTGCGGACGATAAAACTTAGCCACATAGCGGCGTTTATCATCATCGCTGAACTGATAGACGCGGTTTTCATAGCTATTGAGGGCGGTTAAGCCTGATTCGACACGCAGACCCGCATCCCAAAGTGCATCAAGGATGACATCGGGATTCAGCGTCTGGAAATTAAAGGCGGCTTCGCTCATCATTTGGCCTGTGTGTTACCTTTGCGATTAATGCGCAAGGATAACATTACTCATCATCCTTAATCACACCGCGTGCACGTAATAGCGCGGTTTTGAAGTCCACTTCATAATCCTTTTTCAGGCCGGGAATGACACTCTGGCTATCTGTGTCACGCATTTTGAGATGGTAAATCAATACATCATCGGTTAATTCACTTAATGGGCCACTGAAACCAGATTCCTGCGCCAGTTTTTGCAAAAATGGCAGCAAATTGAGATCGGGATCCTTTTGCCATGCCGGTTGCAGGAGCTCGAGCAGTTCATTGAGTCGGTGATATTTCATCATTGATTCCTTATGCAGATGGTACGCTGCCGCTCAGTAAGTATCGTCCAGAATGAAGCAAGGAGACGAAGATGACAGCTTTTACCGGCGTGATTCTCGCGGGTGGCCAAGGCAGCCGTATGGGAGGCCAGGATAAAGGGTTATTGATGTTACAGGGCGAACCTCTTTATCAGCACGTTTTGCGGCGGTTCCGGCCGCAGGTCAATATTGTGTTGATAAGCGCTAACCGTAACATTGATCGCTATCAGGCAAGTGGTTATCAGGTTGTTACCGATTCATTGCCCGATTATCCCGGACCGCTGGCTGGCATGCTCAGTGGTTTACGCAGCAGTGAAACCGAATGGGTCGCTTTCTGCGCTTGCGATACGCCATGGATCCCCAATGATTTCGTCGCGCGTTTATGGCAGCAGCGTAATGATGCGCCCGCCGTGTGGGTGAAGTCTTCCCTGCGTGATCATCCATCCTTAGTGCTGGTCAATCGTGCGCTCGCTGATGATCTTGAAGCCTGGCTACTGCGCGGCGAGAGACGCCTGATGCAGTTTTTACATGAGCATGGCGGGCATGCCGTTGCGTTTTCGGATCCAGAATCTGCGTTTCGCAATATCAACACGCCAGACGACCTCGTGAATGAGGAAAAATGTTTATGAGCCTGCGCTTACTGGCTATTGCCGCGTGGAGCGGGACCGGAAAAACGACCTTGCTCGAGCAGGTTATCCCGCTGCTCAAAGCTCGGGGGATTCGATCAGGCTTAATTAAGCGCACACATCATCAGATGGATATCGATACGCCGGGGAAAGACAGCTATTTACTGCGCAAAGCTGGGGCGGATCAAGTGATCGTCGCCAGTAATCAGCGCTGGGCGTTGATGGCTGAAACACCCGATAGACTGCTAAGCCTGATGCAATTAGCATCGCAGATGGATAGCTCGGCATTAGATCTGGTGCTGGTAGAGGGTTTCAAAGATGAGGCGGTCCCCAAAATTGCACTTTGGCGACGAGGCGTTAAAGGTAAGGTTGAGGATTTGCTGGATCCGTATGTAATTGCAGTCGCTACTGATGAAGATTTAGAACTGAATTTGCCGGTATTGGATATTAATCAACCAATGCAGGTTGCTGATTTTATTGCTCAGTGGCTGAAGAAGAGTTGAAATAGTGGTTTTTTACTAATATTCAGACGTAAAAAAGCCCCGAACTTTCGTTCGGGGCTTCTTCACTTATTTGATGCCTGGCAGTTCCCTACTCTCGCATGGGGAGACCCCACACTACCA
>NZ_DALYOQ010000064.1:0-28051 GCF_031974595.1 Pantoea sp. CTOTU46764
GTCGCGAGGTGGCGTATACTACGCTACTCTCCTTCGGAGTCAAACACTTTTTTCATCGTTTTCATCCGGCGGGATGAATTTCTTCACTCCCTGCCGAGGCGTCTGCGTTGCCACTTTGCCGTCTCAGTGGTGGCGCATTATAGGGAGTTATTCGGAGGTGACAAGGATTAATTGCAAAAAAATGACTGAGCGCCTCTTTTTTAAACGAACGCGTTAAAAACAGACATTTCCCGGCGAAGAATCAGTCAAAATCGCCGCTTCATCGGCACAAATCAGCGCCATCACCTTAAACACCAATGCTATCCTCTTTAACCAAACGTTATTTCTTTGTCGCAGGCTGACAATTATTCGAGAAGGACTTTCAATGATTCGCTCCGCGCGCAGTATGGCCGGCTTGCCCTGGATCGCCGCCATGGCGTTTTTCATGCAAGCACTTGACGCCACCATCCTGAACACTGCGCTTCCTGCTATCGCCACCAGCCTTGAACGTTCTCCTTTAGCCATGCAATCCGCCATCATCAGTTACACGCTAACGGTGGCAATGCTGATCCCGGTGAGTGGCTGGTTGGCCGATCGCTTCGGCACACGTAAAATCTTCATTCTTGCCGTATCACTATTTACGCTGGGTTCGCTGGCCTGTGCCTTATCCGGGTCATTGAGCATGTTGGTGGTCTCGCGCGTGGTGCAGGGGATTGGCGGAGCGATGATGATGCCCGTCGCGCGCCTGGCGCTGTTACGCGCTTATCCGCGCAGTGAACTGCTGCCGGTGTTGAACTTCGTTACCATGCCGGGTTTGGTGGGGCCGATTCTGGGCCCAATGCTCGGCGGGTTGTTAGTGACCTACGCCAGCTGGCACTGGATATTCCTCATCAACATTCCCATCGGTATCGCCGGCATCTTCTATGCGCGCAAATATATGCCGGACTTCACGACACCAAAACGCCGCTTCGACTTTTTAGGCTTCCTGCTGTTTGGTTTGGGTTTGGTGTTGATCTCGGTCGGCATCGAACTGTTTGGCGAACGCGTGGTGTTGCCGTGGCAAGCGGTGTTGGTGCTGTTGAGCGGCATTGCATTACTTCTTCTCTATATAGTGCACGCACGTCGTCATCCGGCACCGCTGATTAATCTGCCAATGTTTAAAACCCGCACCTTCTCGGTCGGCATCCTTGGCAACATCGCTTCGCGTCTGGGAACCGGCTGCATTCCATTCCTGATGCCGCTGATGTTGCAAGTGGGCTTTGGTTATCCCGCGCTGATTGCCGGTTGCATGATGGGACCGACAGCGATTGGCGCGCTGCTGGCGAAATCCACTGTGACGCAAGTGCTGCGCCGCTTCGGTTATCGCCATACGCTGGTGGGTATCACCATCATCATTGGCATATTGATCGCCACCTTCTCACTGCAATCGCCGGGTGGCAGCGTGGTGATGTTGCTGGCGGCACTGTTGATTCTGGGGATGGCGATGTCAACGCAGTTCACCGCGATGAACACCATCACGCTGGCGGATTTAAATGATGAGAACGCCAGCGGCGGGAACAGTGTGCTGGCGGTAACGCAGCAGCTGTCGATCAGCTTTGGTGTGGCGGTGAGCGCCGCAGTGCTGCGTTTCTATCAGGATGTCGAGGCGACAACCGTCGCGCAATTCCACGCCACCTTCCTGACGATGGGCGTCGTCACGGTGTTGTCTGCCTTTACCTTTATGATGTTACGTCCGGGCGACGGCCGTAATCTAATCGCCAACCGCGAGAAAAAGAAGAAATCGGCTTAGACCGAACCGCGTTCCACCAGCTCCGGCGTCAGCACCAGCGTTTGCTGACTGGCGTCGGGATCGCTCATACGATGAATCAAGGTATCAATCGCCAGTTCGCCTAACTCATCTTTCGGCTGATGGATAGTGCTAAGCGGCGGCGTCAGGTAACGCGCCAGCTCGATGTTGTCATAGCCCATCACCGCAATATCCTGCGGCACGCGCAATCCAGCCTGGAACAAGGCGTGATAGACGCCAACCGCCATCGCATCGTTGCTGGTAAATATCGCTTCTGGCAGCGTATCCAGCGTCAGCAGTTGATTCATGGCGTTGAAGCCGCCCTGAAACTCGAAATCACCATCAACCACAAAACCCGGTAGAACCGATAATCCGCTGTTGGCCATCGCTTTATGGAAACCTTCAAGACGCAACCTCGCGGGGGTTTTATCCTGCGGGCCGGCAATGCAGGCAATGCGCGTATAACCGCGATCGATCAGATGCTGAGTTGCCAGCTCACCGCCGAGCAGCGCGTTATCCTGAATAATGTCGCCGCGCCCTTCAAAAGGTGCCCAGTCCATCATCACCATCGGCACCGACGGATAACGATTGAGGATCTCCGCTGAAGGCAGATGAGTTTCGGTGCACATCATTAACAAACCATCGACGCGCTTTTGCATCAGCGTCTCAAGGCTGCGATTCATGCGTTCTTCATCGCCTTCGGTATTACACAGAATCAAGCTGTAGCCGCGTTCGTAGCAGCTGTTTTCCACGCCACGCACCACTTCGGAATAGAACGGGTTACTGCTGGCGGTCAGCAGCATGCCGATGGTGCGGGTTTGTTTGATCTTCAGGCTGCGCGCCAGCGCGGACGGCGCATAGTTAAGCTCGCGAATCGCCTGATCCACCTTTTCACGCACCTGCTCGCTGACAAAGCGATTGTTATTAATGACGTGTGAAACGGTGGAGGTCGAGACGCCCGCCAGGCGGGCGACATCTTTCATGGTAGCCAAGCGCTTAGCCCTGTTGCTGCAGGAAAGCGTCGATCTCAGTGCGCCACGGCACTGAGGGCTGCGCGCCCGGACGCGTCACCGCAATCGCAGCGGCGGCATGGGCGAAACGTACGGCATCGTGCATTGGCATACCTTCCAGACGTGCGGTAATAAAAGCCCCGTTGAAGGTATCACCCGCCGCAATAGTATCGATGGCCTGCACGCTGAAGCCCGGAATGCGCACGCCGTTGCCTTGCTCACTCAGCCACACACCGCGACGGCCTAAAGTGATTAACACGGTATCGATACCTTTGGCATGCAATGCCGCAGCAGCACGCGCGGCATCTTCATCGCTCTTCACCGCAATGCCGGTGAGAATTTCAGCTTCGGTTTCATTTGGCGTGATGATGTCGATAAGCGCGAGCAGCTCATCTGAGAGCGCGGTGGCCGGTGCGGGATTCAGGATCACTTGCGTCTGCTGCGCGCGGGCAATCTTCGCGGCGGCCAGAACGCTTTCCAGCGGAGATTCCAGCTGCATCAGCAACGCATCGGCATCGGCAATCACTTGCTGATGCTGCGCAACGCGTGCCGGCGTCAGCGCCGCATTGGCACCGGAATAGATGCCGATATTATTTTCGCCTTCGCCATTCACGAAGATCATCGCAATACCGGTCGATTCATCAGCGACGGTTTCAACCGGTGTGGTATCAATGCGGTCTTGCTGCAACTGCTGACGAATACGCTCGCCGATATCATCAGCGCCTACGCAGGCAATAAAGGCAATGTCTGCACCGGCACGACCGGCAGCCACCGCCTGATTGGCCCCTTTGCCGCCAAAGGCAATTTGGTACTGTTTCCCGATCACCGTTTCGCCAGGACGTGGAAAGTGGGCGAGGTTAAGGATGTGATCGGCATTGATGCTGCCGAGAACGGCCAGTTTTGCGCTTGTGGTCATTGGGATTCATCCAGAAAGATGCGCCACCAGGACGGTGGCGCGTTGCCCTGCTTTTCTTTACTTATTATTTGGTCACCAGCTTCAGGTCAACCGGATTAACCGCCTGCACCTTCTCGCCTTTCAATACTTTATCGGCCGTCTGCACGCCAATCACACCAATCTTGTCTGGCATCTGCGCCACAGTGGCGGTCAGTTTACCTGATTCGACAGCTTTCACACCGTCAGCGGTGCCGTCAAAGCCCACCACCAGCACGTCGGTTTTACCGGCGGTTTGCAGAGCACGCAGCGCGCCCAGCGCCATTTCGTCGTTCTGAGCGAAGACGGCCTGCACATCCGGATGTCCCTGCAGCAGGTTCTGCATCACGTTCAGACCTTTAGTACGGTCGAAGTCAGCAGGCTGGCTCGCCAGGATGTTGAATTTGTGCGCATCGGCTGCCTGTTTGAAGCCTTCGCCACGCTCGCGCGCCGCAGACGTACCGGCAATACCTTGCAGCTCAATAATCTTCGCGCCATCACCCAGTTTTTTGGCGATGAAGTCACCGGCCATTTTGCCGCCGAAACGGTTGTCAGACGCCACGTGGCTCACTACGGTGCCCTGTGCTGCTACGCGGTCCAGCGTGATCACCGGAATGTTCGCCTGGTTCGCCATCTTCACGGCGTTACCCACCGCATCAGAATCGGTTGGGTTGATCAGCAAAAGCTTGGTGCCACGCACCGTCAGATCCTGCACGTTCGCCAGCTCTTTCGCCGGGTTGTTCTGCGAATCCAGCACCACGAGATTATAACCCAGTTGGTCAGCTTCTTTCTGTGCGCCATCTTTCAGAGACACAAAGAACGGATTATTCAGGGTTGAAACCACCAGAGCAATGGTGTCCTTTGCCATCGCGCCAGCACTGAGGGTGGCGCCAAGAATGACGGCCAATGCAGTTAACTTTTTCATTTTTAAATCCTGTGTGAAGGTCAGAGTTATTTACTGCTTTTGTTATCCACCAGCACCGCTAGCAGAATGACGACGGCTTTAACAATCATTTGGTAGTAAGACGATACGCCCATCAGATTCAGGCCGTTGTTCAGGAAACCGAGGATCAATGCACCAATCAGCGTGCCCATGATGCGGCCTTTACCGCCCGCCAGGCTGGTACCGCCCAGCACCACCGCCGCGATCGCATCCAGTTCATAACCGGTGCCCGCGGTAGGTTGAGCGGAAGAGAGACGCGCCACTTCGATGGTGCCCGCCAATGCCGCCAGCAGGCCGCACAGCGAATAAACGATGATTTTGACGCGATTAACGTTGATACCCGACAAACGCGTCGCCGCTTCGTTGCCACCTAACGCATAGATGTAACGACCAAGGCGCGTGTGATGCAGCATGTACCACGCCAGACCAAATACCGCGACCATCAGCCACACCGGCGTAGGGATGCCCAGCGGACGACCGATACCGAACCAGCCAAACAGATCGGCGTTATCGTTGAAACCGGTATTGATCGGGCTGCCGTTGGTGTAAACCATGGTGACGCCGCGCAGCAGCAGCATCATCACCAGCGTGGCAATGAAAGCCTGCACCTTGCCGCGCGCCACAATCACGCCGGTAATACCGCCAATCGCCGCCCCCAACGCCAGCGAAGCCGCAACGGCCACCAGCGCATTCACCTCTAATCCGACGATCGATGCCGCCACCGCGCCGGTCAGCGCCAGCAGCGATCCCACCGACAGATCAATGCCCGAAGTCAGAATCACCAGCGTCATGCCAACCGCCATAATGGCGTTGACCGACGTCTGCTGCAGAATGTTGAACATGTTGGCCAGCGTAAAGAAGTTCGGGCTCTGGCTGGCAACCACGGCGATCAGCACAATCAATGCAATCAGTGATTTTTGCTCCAGCAGCCAGGCTTTGCTGAACCAACGACGGCTGGCGGGTAAGGTTTGGGTGCTCATACAACTAACTCCTCGCTGTGTTGCTTACCGACTGCCGCCGCCATCAGGGATTCCTGGGTAGCTTGCTCACGGGAAAATTCGCCACTCAGATGGCCTTCATGCATCACTACGATGCGGTCGCTCATGCCCAGCACTTCCGGCATTTCCGACGACACCAAAATGATGCTCAGCCCTTCGGCTTTAAACTGATTAATTAACTGATAAATTTCTTTCTTTGCCCCGACATCGACGCCGCGCGTTGGCTCATCAAGAATCAACACATCAGGGCGCGTCATCAGGCCGCGCGCAATCGCCACTTTTTGCTGATTGCCGCCGGACAGCAGGCCAATTGGCTGCTCCATTGATGGGGTTTTGACGTTGAACAGGCGGATAAAATCGCCCACCGCCAACTGCTCATCGCTGTGACGCAGGTTGCCTGCGCCGGTGCTGAAATAGCGCAGCGCGGTTAGCGACATGTTCTCTTTCACCGACATGCCCAATACCAAACCATCGCGCTTACGATCTTCGGAGATATAAACGATGCCGTTCGCCAATCCTTCTTGCGGGGAGCGAGTGGTGATTTCGCGGCCATTCAGCGTGACTTTACCTTTGCTGCGCGGCAGCGCGCCGTACAGCACTTTCATCAGTTCGGTACGTCCCGCGCCCATCAAGCCCGACACGCCAAGGATTTCCCCTTTGCGCAGCGTAAAGCTGACGTCATCAACGCCCGGACCGCTGAGGTTTTCAACTTTTAAGCGGATCTCACCCGGCTGCTGATCGATACGTGGATATTGATCTTTCAGTTTGCGGCCGACCATCATCTCGATCAGGCTCTCTTCGCTGAGATCGCACACCGCGCGCTCGGCAATAAACTGCCCATCACGGAACACGGTGACGTCATCGCAAATCTCGAAGATCTCTTTCATGCGGTGCGAGATATAGACGATGCCGCAGCCCTGCGCTTTCAGTTCGTTGATGACGCGGAACAGCGACAGCGTTTCGGTATCGGTCAGCGCATCGGTGGGTTCATCCATAATGATGACTTTCGACTCGAAGCTGAGCACTTTAGCGATCTCGACCATCTGCTGATCGCCAATCGACAAATCGCCCACCAGCTTGTGGCTGTTGAAGCGCAGATTGAGGCGCTTTAATAGCGCATCCGCCTCGGCATACATCTTTTTCCATTCGATACGGCCAAAGCGGTTAACAAATTCGCGGCCAAGGAAGATATTCTCGGCGACGGCCAGTTGCGGAATCAGGTTAAGTTCCTGATGGATAATACCAATGCCCGCTTCCTGCGACGCTTTCGGGCCAGAGAACGCCACATCCTGACCGAGCCACTGCAGGGAACCGGCATCCATGCTGTAAATGCCGGTCAGCACTTTCATCATGGTAGATTTGCCGGCACCGTTTTCACCCACCAGCGCCATCACGCGTCCCGGATAAACAGCGAGCGATGCGCCATTCAGCGCCTTCACGCCGGGAAACGACTTTTCAATCCCTTTGAGTTGCAATAACGGTTGCATAGCGGCCTCAGAAGGTCACGCCGGCGCTCAGGATGACATTCGCATACGGAGAACACTCTCCGCTGCGAATGACCGCCTGACTACGCTGCGTTTGTTGTTTGAATTGTTCATGGCTGGTGTAACGAATGGTGATGACATTCCCCTGGTGCTGTTGCAAGGCTTCGAGCACGGCGAGCAGTGCGCTATGGAGCTGCGGATTGTGCTGCTTAATCTCCTCCGCCATCAGGGCGCTTTCGACTTGCATCTCCTGCGTGACTACCTCAACCACCTGTAAAAATTCGGGCGTACCCGGCGTTAACGCCAGATCGATGCGCTGTGGACCAGCCGGAATCGGCAAGCCTGCATCGGCAATCGTCAGCGTATCGGTGTGCCCCAGGCGAGCAATCACATGAGAGACTTCAGCGTTTAACAAGCGACCTTTTTTCATTTCTTCCACTCCACAGCGAAACGTTTCGCTGATCGGGAGTGTATAAAATGCGCACGGCAACTCAATGGCGGCATCACGGAAATGTGATCGCCATCGAAACGTTTCGCTTGTACCAGAGAGAATTTGAGTTTGGTGGGATATTGGAGCCGCTGCTGCGGCCCCGATGCAGGGATTAAGGCAGTTTACGTACCTGTTTCACGTCCAGTTCGATGGAGTTGAAATCTTTATCCAGTTCGCCGGTCAGTTCTACCTGATCCTTCGGCGTGATGGTCAAACCGTTCCAGCGTTTATGATCGATCTCGACCTTCATGGTGCCGGTGGCATCACGGAACTGATAATCCTCATCACCGATTTGCTTCTCAAGCGTACCGCGCACGGTGATCCAGCTATCGTCCTTCATCTCTTCGGCCTGTTTCACCGTGACAACGCTGGTGTTATCGGCTTTAAAGCCACCAGACTTCACCTGCGCGGATGGCGCATTCGGATCAACAAAGCCACCTTGCTGAGCGGCAAGAACCGGCGTGGCGGCCAGGGCGATGATAGCTAACAGGGCTGCAGACTTTTTCATAGGTCACCTCTTTTCCATGAATGTGTTGGTTTACGGAAGCTATTTCACCATAAGGTTCTTAACAGGATCTTAAGAGAATCCGTCGGGCTAACATTCATGAAAAATAGTCTATTTGCCGGGATTTTCGCTGTACAAGAGCGATTGTGCTTCGTATAACTCCGCTTAACAGAAGGAGAGTAGATGCGCATTTTACTGATAGAAGATGACACGCTGATTGGCGACGGTTTGAAAGTCGGGTTAACCAAACTCGGATTCAGCGTGGATTGGTTTGTCTCCGGCGAAGACGGATTTCAGGCGTTGGCGGCCGCGCCCTGGGACGCGGTGGTGCTTGATCTGTCGCTGCCGGAACGCGATGGTCTGGATATCCTGCGTCAGTGGCGCCAGCAAGGACAGGATGTGCCGGTGCTGATCCTCACCGCGCGCGATGCGCTCGATCAGCGCGTTCAGGGATTGCAGCTCGGTGCCGACGATTACCTGTGCAAGCCGTTTGCGCTGACAGAAGTGGCGGCACGCTTGCAGGCGCTGATCCGTCGCCGTCACGGCCAACTGCAGCCAGAACTCAAACACGGCAAAGTGGTGATGGCGCCCGGCAGCCATAGCGTGCTGTGCGATGGCGAAGCCGTCAGCCTGAAGAGCCGCGAACTGGCGCTGCTGGAACTGTTTCTGCGCAATCCCGGCCGTGTACTAACGCGCAGTCAGCTGGAAGAAAAGCTCTACAGCTGGGATGAAGATGTCTCCAGCAATGCGGTGGAGGTGCACATTCATCATCTGCGCAAGAAACTCGGCAGCCAGTTTATTCGCACCGTACACGGCGTCGGTTATACGCTGGGAGCGGCAGAATGAGTTTGTTTCTGCGCCTCGCCATCGGCTTTGTGCTGCTGATTATGCTGTGCGGCGGCCTGGCCAGCCTCAGCGCCTGGCACCAAACCCGCGATACGGTAGACGAGCTTTTTGATACTCAGCAAATGCTGTTCGCCAAACGCCTGATTAAGCTCGATCCCACCTCGCTGCAGGACGAAAAACTGCCTAAAACCAAGTCGATCCTGCGTCATCATCGTGGCGATCAGGATGACGATGCGCTGGCGTTTGCCATTTTCAGCGCCGACGGCCAGCCGCTGCTCAATGACGGCGAAAATGGGCGTGATTTAGAGTTTGATTACCAACGTGATGGCTTTACCGATGGCCGCCTGCGCGGCGATAAAGAGAGCTGGCGCTTAGTGTGGCTCACCTCTGCGGATAAGCGTTATCGCGTGGTGGTTGGGCAAGAGTGGGAATACCGCGAAGATATGACGCGCGATCTGGCGCTCAGTAGCCTGCTGCCGTGGTTGATCGCCATGCCTTTTATGCTGCTGTTGCTGCTGGCGCTGGTGTGGTTTGAGCTGCGCCCGTTGAAGCGCCTCACGCTTTCGCTGCATCAACGAGCGCCGGATGATGCTACGCCATTGCCGGACACGCGCTTGCCCAAAGAGGTGAAGCCGCTGGTGGTGGCGCTCAACGGCTTGTTCAGTCGCATGGCGCATCTGGTACAGCGCGAGCGTCGCTTTACCTCCGATGCCGCCCATGAACTGCGCAGCCCGCTGGCGGCGCTGCGCGTGCAGAGCGAAGTGATTCAGCTGGCCGATGATGATGAAGCGATGCGTAAACGGGCGATTCAGCAGCTGGATAGCGGCATTGTGCGCGCCACGCGTTTGGTGGATCAGCTCTTAACGCTGTCACGCGTGGAAGCAGACGATCTGCGCAGCGAGTTTCAACCGGTGGCGCTGGCACCGCTGCTGCAAAACCTGCTGGCGGAGCACTTCCCGCAGGCAGAACAACAAAACATCGCTTTGCAGTTCACCAGCCATGCCGAACCGGTGATGAACGGTCATCCGCTGTTGCTGGGGTTGATGGTGCGCAATCTGCTGGATAACGCGCTGCGCTATTCGCCGTCGGGCAGCACTATTGATGTGCAGCTCAATGCCCGCGCCATTACCGTTGATGATAACGGGCCAGGCGTCAGCGATGAGCAGTTGATAAGGTTGGGTGAACGCTTCTGGCGACCGCCGGGACAGGCGCAAACCGGCAGCGGATTAGGGCTTTCTATCGTGAAGAATATTGCCCAGCTGCACGGCGTTCGCTTGCAGTTCAGTCAGCGCGCCAGCGGAGGATTGCGCGTCACCTTGAGTTGGTGACGCGCGCAGCGTTAAATCTCGACCTGGGTTCCCAGCTCGATCACGCGGTTCGGTGGGATTTCAAACTGATCCGGCGCGCGCAGCGCATTGCGTTGCAGCGCGAGGAACAGCTTGCCGCGCAGGCGCAGATACCACGGACGATCGCCGATAATCAGCGATTCATGCGACATAAAGAAGGAGGTTTCCATCATGCGGCAGTTCAGCCCTTCAAGGCCGCAGCGGTGGAAAATCTCCTCAACGTTTGGCGTTTCGCGCCAGCCGTAACTCGCTACCACGCGCCAGAAGGTCGGCGACAGCTGTTCGATGGTCACACGACGCACATTGTGCACATAAGGCGCATCTTCCGTACGCAGCGTCAGCAGCACCACACGCTCATGCAACACTTTGTTGTGCTTGAGGTTATGCAGCATGGCAAACGGAATCACGTTCAGCGCCCGCGACATATACACTGCGGTGCCCGGCACGCGTACCGGCGGCGATTTCTCCAGCGACGCGATCATCGCTTCGAGGGAATTGCCGTGCTCATGCATACGACGCAGCAGGCGGAAACGCTCGCTTTTCCAGGTGGTCATGATGATGAACATCATCAGCGCCAGCGTCAGCGGCAGCCAACCGCCGGAGAACACCTTGATCAGGTTGGCGGAGAACAGCGACACGTCGATGATTAACATGGCAACCAGAATCAACACCACCAGATAGCGGTTCCAGTGCCAGTTTTGAATTGCCACGGTTGAACAGAGAATGGCGGTCAGCACCATGGTGCCGGTTACCGCAATGCCGTAAGCCGCCGCCAGATTGCTGGAATGCTCGAAGCCGACAATCACAATCACCACCGAGAAATAGAGCAGCCAGTTAATCACTGGAATGTAGATCTGCCCGGACTCCTCTTCGGAGGTGTGCACAATGCGCATTGGCGGCAAATAGCCGAGACGCACCGCCTGACGCGTTAATGAGAACACGCCGGAAATCACCGCCTGCGACGCAATCACCGTGGCTAAGGTCGCCAGAATCAACATTGGGATCAGCATCCAATCCGGCGCGAGCAGGAAGAACGGGTTTTTGATCGCTTCAGGATGTTTGAGCAGCAGCGCGCCCTGACCAAAGTAGTTGAGCACCAGTGAAGGCAGCACCACGATGAACCAGGCGAGACGAATCGGGAATTTACCGAAGTGGCCCATATCGGCATACAACGCTTCTACGCCGGTAATCGCCAGTACCACCGCGCCCAGCGCGAAGAAGGAGACAGTTTTATATTGGATGAAGAAGTGCACCGCCCAATACGGGTTCATCGCATGCAGGACGTCAGGATTGTCGATAATGCTGCGCGCGCCCAGAACCGCCAGCACCAAAAACCACAGCAACATCACCGGCGCGAACAGCTTGCCGACAATGCCGGTGCCGTGTTTTTGGATAACAAACAGCAAAGTCAGCACTGCAATCGCCAACGGCACGATGTAGGCATCAAGACTTGGCGCGGCAATTTCCAGACCTTCAATCGCCGATAGTACCGAAACCGCCGGCGTTATCACCACTTCTCCGTAGAAGAAGCTGCCGCCAATCAGTCCCATGATCACCAGAATTGCCGTGGCTCTGGCACCGGTATGGCGTCCGGCCAGCGACATCAGCGTTAAAATCCCGCCTTCACCGGCGTTATCCGCACGCATCACGTAGCTGATGTACTTCAGCGACACCACCAGAATCAGCAGCCAGAAGATCAGCGACAGGAAGCCAAATACCGCTTCGCGCTCTACGCCAAATCCAAACTGACCAGAGAGACATTCACGCAATGTATAGAGCGGGCTGGTACCGATATCGCCATACACCACGCCAATTGCCGCCAGCGTGACGGCCCCAAGGGACTGTTTCTTATCCGAGCTCATAAGTTGTCTTTTGTTGGAGCCGGAGGCACTTGCCTTCCGCTCAAGCCATCAAAAAGCGCACAGTATGCACATATTCCCAAAAAAACCTACTCTTACAAAGTGCCACCATCGCGATGGTGACGCGGTTTTTCGCCGAAAAAAGCGCCAAAAAACCGTTGGTAGCGGCGAGTTTTCTCGCATCAACCTTCTGAAACAAAAAAGCTGACGGCTATCAACGCAATCGCGCATGATAATCAGTAGAGTATTGCGCTCGCCAGAATATGACGGCACCAGGATCAAAAGGATAATGATGTGATTATGGCTCAACCCCATCTTTTGGCAGAAAGAATTTCTCGCCTGAGCAACGCTCTGGAAAAAGGGCTGTATGAACGCCATCATGCGATCCGCCTCTGTTTGCTGGCAGCCTTAAGTGGCGAAAGCGTGTTTCTGCTCGGGCCGCCAGGCATCGCCAAGAGTCTGATTGCCCGCCGTTTAAAATACGCCTTCCAGCACGCCCGCGCTTTTGAATACCTGATGACCCGTTTTTCCACCCCGGAAGAGGTGTTTGGTCCGCTATCGATTCAAGCCCTGAAAGATGAAGGGCGTTATCAGCGTCTGACCAAAGGTTATCTGCCGGATGCTGAAATTGTCTTCCTCGACGAAATCTGGAAAGCCGGCCCGGCGATTCTGAATACCTTGCTGACCGCTATCAACGAACGCCGCTTCCGCAATGGCGACAGCGAAGAAAAAATCCCGATGCGCTTGCTGGTTACCGCTTCCAACGAACTGCCGGAAGCCGATAGCGGACTGGAAGCGCTGTATGACCGCATGTTGATTCGCTTGTGGCTGGATAACGTGCATGAGAAGCAGAACTTCCGCAGCATGCTCACCCACCAGCAGGATGAAAACGACAATCCGGTGGCGGAATCGCTGCGCATCAGCGATGAAGAGTATGAACAGTGGCAGAAAGGCATCAGCCAGGTCAGTTTGCCGGATCACGTGTTTGAACTGATCTATCAGCTACGTCAGCAGTTAGAAACGCTGCCAGACGCGCCATACATTTCCGATCGTCGCTGGAAGAAAGCCATTCACCTGTTGCAAGCCAGCGCCTTTTACAGCGGTCGCGTGACCATCGCGCCCATCGACTTAGTGCTGCTGAAAGATTGCCTGTGGCATGACGTGGCATCGATGAAACTGCTGGATCGCGAAATCGATACGCTGATGTCGCAACACGCGTGGCAGCAACAGGCGCTGCTACACAAGCTGCAGCAGATCAAAAGCCGCCGGCTGGCGCTGCAACAGCAGCAAAGCGTGGCGCAAGCGCTGACGCTGGAGAAACACAGCGGCATGTTCAGCCGCAAACCGCACTACGAATTACCCGCCGCCATCACCGATGATCAACTGACGCTGATGCTGCAACAGCCGTTAATGCTGCACGACATGCAGGTGACGCACATTCTGATTGGCCGCGAAGCGCTGGATCAGTGGCTGCTCAAGGGCGGTGAAATTCGCGGCAAGCTGAACGGCATCGGCTTTGGTCAAACGCTGGATATGCTGGTGGATACCCATAATTGTCTGACGCTGCGCGATGTTAGCCTGCAATCCACGCGTCTGACACTGCCGGGCGCCAGCAGCAGCAGCGAGATGCCGCAGGAGATCGCCGATGAATACGAAGCGCTGGAAACCCAGTTGCGCGCACAGCGCACGCTGTTCAGCCAGCATCAGCGCTGCCTGTTCATTAGCGATGACTGGCTGGCACGCATTGAAACCAGCCTGCAGGATGTCGCGGAACAGCTGAAACAGGCGAGAAAATGATCTCACTGGAGACGCTGAGTGCGCTGCTGTCGATTGGCGAAACCGAGTTAATCGAAGAGCTGATTATCGCGCTGCTCGCCTCGCCGCAGCTGGCGCTGTTCTTTGAGAAGTTTCCCCGCCTGAAGCAAGCCATGATGCGCGATCTGCCGCGCTGGCGATCGGAGATCGCCGAGCAGATCAAAGTCACGCCGGTGCCAGAAGCGCTGGCGCATGAGTTTCAGCTGTTTCAACAGATGCAGCTGCTCAGCACACAACATTTCACCCAGCAGTTACCCAACATCATGACGCAGCTGAAAAGCCTGCCGTCGCCCTTCATCGAAGAAGCCAGCAAACTGCTGCTGAATGCCGAAAGCGATCAGCTCAGCAACGCGCAACACACGCTGTTCCTGCAGCGCTGGCGTCTTAGCCTGACGCTGCAAACGCTAACGCTGAATGAAACCATTCTCGAAGAGCAGCGTAAACGCTTGATGGCTGAGCTGCAGCAGCGCATGGCGATCAGCGGTCAGCTGGCGCCAATCCTTACCGATGATGATGAAGCCGCCGCCGGGCGCCTGTGGGATCTGAGTAAAGCGCCGCTGCAGCACGGCGATTACGAACTGATCGTGCAGTACGGCGATTTCCTCGCCCAGCAGCCGGAGCTGATGAAGCTGGCGCAGCAGCTGGGTCGCAGCCGCGAAGCCAAATCGGTGCCATCGCAGGATGCACCGCTGGAGGAGTTTCACCAGTTGGTGCGCGAACCGGATAATGTGCCGGAAGAGGTCAGCGGCATTCATCAAAGCGATGATGTGCTGCGTCTGTTACCGCCTGAATTGGCGGCATTGAGCATCAGCGAGTTAGAGCTGGAGTTTTACCGGCGCTTAGTTGAAAAACGCCTGCTGACTTATCGTCTGCAGGGCGATGCGTGGCATGAAAAAGTCATCATGAGTCCGGTCAGCCACCAGCAGCATGAAGAGCAACCGCGCGGCCCGTTTATCGTCTGCGTTGATACGTCCGGTTCGATGGGCGGTTTCAACGAACGCTGCGCCAAAGCCTTTTGCCTGGCGCTGCTGAAAGTGGCGCTGGCGGATAAGCGCCGCTGCTACATCATGCTGTTCGCTCATGAAGTGATCGGCTATGAACTCACCGCCGACAATGGCATTGAGCAGGCAATCCGTTTCCTCAGCCAGCGTTTTCGCGGCGGCACCGATCTCGCTGCCTGCCTTGCGGCGGTGGTGAAACGCATGGAAGGCAGCGCCTGGCAGGAAGCGGATGCGGTGATCGTCTCTGACTTTATTGCCCAACGTTTGCCGGACGACATCGTCAGCACCATTAAACAGCGTCAGCGCCAACATCAACAGCGTTTCCATGCGGTGGCGATGTCCCTGCATGGCAAACCCGGCATCCTGCGCATCTTCGATCACATCTGGCGCTTCGATACCGGCCTGAAAAGCCGTCTGCTGCGCCGCTGGCAGCGCTAATTCATCTGACGGAAATGCTAATTTGCTATAGTGATAAGTTCGAGCACTGAGCAAACTGGAGCATCTTGTGACGACCGCCCAACTTCCCGCACCGACCCGCACGCTAAAACTTTCCGGCCATAACTCCGAACAAAAACGGGCCGAGCTGCTGGCATACTTCACCCAAACCTGGGAACTGTATGAAAGCTTGTTTGATTGCCTGGCGGACGAGCGCGCCTGGTTTAACAAAGCCATTTCGCTGCGCCATCCGCTGATCTTCTATTTTGGCCACACCGCGACCTTCTACATTAATAAGCTGATGGCGGGCCGCTATCTCGATCAACGCGTTGACGATCGCATCGAAGCGATGATGGCGATCGGCGTCGATGAGATGAGTTGGGACGATCTCAACGACAGCCATTACGACTGGCCGAGCATCGCAGAGGTGCGCGACTATCGTGGCAAAGTGAAAAGCCTGGTGAGTGAGTTTATTCGCACTATGCCGCTGGAACTGCCAATCGGCTGGGACAGCCCGGCGTGGGTAGTGTTGATGGGCATTGAGCACGAGCGTATTCATCTGGAAACCTCCAGCGTGCTGATGCGCCAGTTGCCGATTGAATGGGTCAAGCCGCAGCCGCACTGGCCGGTTTGTCCGCAGGCGCGTCACGATCGTCAATCGGTACCGGAAAATGCCCTGATCGCGATGCCCGGCGGCCGCGTGCAGCAGGGCAAAACCGACGACACCTATGGCTGGGATAACGAATACGGCAGTCAGCAAACCGAACTCAAGCCGTTTAAGGCCAGTAAGATGCTGGTCAGCAATGCCGAGTTTTATCGCTTCATTGCGGCGGACGGTTATAACAATCGCCGCTGGTGGGATGACGAAGGTTGGGGCTGGCGTGAATTCTCCGGCGCACAGATGCCGACATTCTGGGTCGGTGACGAAAAGCTGCCCGATCAGCTAAAACTGCGCGTGCTGGCCGAAGAAGTGGCGATGCCGTGGGATTGGCCAGCGGAAGTGAATCAACTGGAAGCCGCCGCTTTCTGCCGCTGGCTGGCCGAAGAGACCGGTAAATCTATTCAGCTTCCCTGCGAGGCCGAATGGGCGCTGCTGCGTGAGCAGGTTGGCGGCGATCAGCCTGATTGGACTGAAGCACCGGGCAATATCAATCTGGCGTATTGGGCTTCCTCCAGCCCCGTCGACCGTTTCGCGCAGGGTGAGTTTTACGACATCGTCGGCAACGTTTGGCAGTGGACCACGACGCCAACCAACGGTTTCGAAGGCTTTAAGGTGCATCCGCTGTACGACGACTTCTCGACGCCGACCTTTGATGGCAAACATGCGCTAATCAAAGGTGGCAGCTGGATTTCTACCGGCAACGAAGCGCTGAAATCTGCGCGCTACGCTTTCCGTCGTCACTTCTTCCAGCACGCCGGTTTCCGCTATGTGGTTTCTTCCCATGAAGAGAGCATGGCCCTCAATCCCTATGAAACTGACAGCATGGTGTCGCAGTATCTCGATTTCCAGTACGGGCCGAGCTACTACAACGTGCCTAACTACTCGGCGGCACTGGTGGAAAAACTGCTGCCGCACTGCACTGCGCGCGGTCAGGCGCTGGACATCGGCTGCGCTACCGGGCGTGCCAGCTTTGAACTGGCACGACACTTCGACGCGGTAACCGGCATGGATTACTCGGCGCGTTTTATTGATGTCGCGCTGCAGCTGACCTCCGGTGAGGATTTCCGCTATGTTGTGCCCGAAGAAGGGGATCTGGTGGAGTATCGTCAGGTGCGGCTGAAAGAGTTTGGTCTCGAAGCAGAGCAAGCGCAGCGTATTCAGTTTGTGCAGGGTGATGCCTGTAACCTGAAGCCGCAGCCGGATCGTTACGATCTGGTGCTGGCCTCTAACCTGATTGATCGTCTGCGTCAGCCGAAGCGCTTCCTGCAGGATATTATCCCGATGATCCGTTCCGGCGGTTTGCTGGTGCTGTCATCGCCGTATACCTGGCTGGAAGATTTCACACCAAAAGAGAACTGGCTGGGCGGTGTGCGCGAAAATGGCGAAGCACTGACGACCTATCAGGCGCTGCAGCGTCTGTTGCGTGATGCTTTCGACGAAGTGGCACCGCCGCAGGATGTGCCCTTTGTGATCCGCGAAACGGCGCGCAAATTCCAGCACACGCAGGCGCAAGTGACCTTCTGGCGTAAGCGCTAAAAAGCAGGCAGACAACGGCAAGGCTGTTGTCTGCACCTTGCCTGCACCGCTAATTTGCTGCACATTCTCCTCTATTCATAGAAGAAGAACTCAACGAGGATGGATAATGGCGGAACACCTTCAGCTGGATAACCTGGATCGCGGCATTCTGAATGCGCTGTTACAGAATGCGCGCACCGCCTATGCCGAGCTCGCCAAACAGTTCAACGTCAGCCCCGGCACTATTCATGTGCGGGTGGAGAAGATGCGTCAGGCGGGCATTATTTTAGGCACGCGCGTGGAGATCGATCCGCGTCAGCTCGGCTTCGATGTGTGCTGCTTTATCGGCATTATCCTCAAAAGCGCGCGCGATTATCCGGCGGCGCTGAGCAAACTCGACGCGCTGGATGAAGTGGTGGAAGCCTGGTACACCACCGGCCATTACAGCATCTTTATCAAAGTGATGTGC
The DNA here is from genome assembly GCF_031974595.1 of Pantoea sp. CTOTU46764. Lineage (NCBI taxonomy): Bacteria > Pseudomonadati > Pseudomonadota > Gammaproteobacteria > Enterobacterales > Erwiniaceae > Pantoea > Pantoea sp. CTOTU46764. The sequence goes on from NZ_DALYOQ010000064.1 coordinate 18,074, forward strand.
CGATCGATCGATGCCTTGCAACAGGTATTGATCAACAAGATCCAGACCATCGACGAAATCCAATCCACCGAAACCCTGATCTCACTGCAAAACCCGATCATGCGCACCATTAAGCCGTGATCCCTCTCTAAGCTGTGCACAAACTTATCCCCGGCAGATCGCGCGTATGGCGCGACTTGTCGCCTGATGCTTTCATCTATTAACCCTGTTTTCCACAGGTGGATCACGGCTTGATCACAGCGTACAATGCTCGCCTTTAGTGCGGGAGAGCATCATGGCCGATATTACGTTAATCAGTGGAAGTACCCTTGGCAGCGCCGAATATGTTGCTGAACATCTGGAAGAAAAACTGCAGGAAGCGGGCTTCTCAACCGAGGTGCTGCATGGCCCAGAGCTGGATGAGCTGCAACCGGAAGGCATCTGGCTGATTGTGACCTCCACGCACGGTGCCGGTGAACTGCCTGATAATTTGCTTCCTTTATATGAAGCACTGCAAGAGACAAAACCGGACCTCTCGGGCTTACGTTATGGCGCAGTCGGCATCGGTAATCATGAATACGACCTTTTCTGCGGCGCGATCAAGCTGCTGGAAGAGCAATTGAACCAGCTGGGCGCCAAACGCATTGGCGATCGACTGGAGATCGACGTGCTGGAGCATGAGATCCCGGAAGACGCGGCTGAAGTGTGGGTCGCCACATGGAAAACGCAGATTTAAAACGATCGTCAGTGGCTGGGGATCGGGAAATTACAATGATCCCCAGTTGATTGCGCTGTTTTTTTACTTTAAACACGCGATAGACTGTGGATAACATAGCCTGATTCATGCGTATAACCAGTAGTTATCCAAAGAACAACGATTGCTTCTATTTTGACCTGTGTATAAGTCGCTATTTTGATCCCAGCTTATACGGATCAGGATCACCGATCATTCACAGCTAATGATATTCTCTAATCTGCTGTTAAGCCTGCGCTTTTCGGGGTTATCAACAGCAAGGTGCGATCCTAATAGTAGATCTAACAGAGAGATCATATAAAAGACTTAAGATCCTTTCTTTTAAACCTCAGGATCCCGCGACTTTCGCCGCCGACATTATTTCAGTAGAATCCACCGCCCAGGGCAACGATCCCTGTCCGAAACATTAACGAGGACCCACTTCATGTTTTATCCAGATCCTTTTGACGTCATCGTAATCGGTGGTGGTCATGCGGGCACCGAGGCCGCGATGGCCGCAGCCCGAATGGGTCAGCAAACCCTGTTACTCACCCATAACATTGATACGCTTGGACAAATGTCCTGTAACCCGGCGATCGGTGGCATCGGGAAAGGACATCTGGTGAAGGAAGTGGATGCCTTAGGCGGTTTGATGGCCACGGCAATTGACCAGGCAGGTATCCAGTTTAGGATACTAAACGCGAGCAAAGGCCCCGCCGTTCGTGCCACTCGTGCTCAGGCTGACCGTGTACTGTATCGCCAGGCGGTACGCACTGCGCTGGAGAATCAGCCGAACCTGATGATCTTCCAGCAGGCGGTTGACGATCTGATTGTGGAAAACGATCGTGTCGTCGGTGCGGTGACGCAAATGGGCTTGAAGTTCCGCGCCAAAACCGTGGTGCTGACCGTTGGAACCTTCCTCGATGGCAAAATCCACATTGGCCTGGATAACTACAGCGGTGGCCGTGCAGGCGATCCGCCATCCATCCCATTGGCAAAACGCCTGCGGGCACTGCCGCTGCGCGTAAATCGTCTGAAAACCGGTACGCCGCCACGTATCGACGCACGCTCGATTGATTTTTCAGTGCTAACACCGCAGCACGGTGATAATCCGATGCCGGTGTTCTCGTTCATGGGCAAGGTTTCACAGCATCCACAGCAAGTGCCGTGCTGGATCACCTACACCAACGAACAGACGCATGACGTGATCCGCAATAACCTCGATCGCAGCCCGATGTATGCCGGGATCATCGAAGGTATTGGTCCACGTTACTGTCCGTCGATCGAAGACAAAGTGATGCGCTTTGCCGATCGCAACGCGCATCAGATCTTCCTGGAGCCGGAAGGCCTGACCAGCAACGAGATCTACCCGAATGGTATCTCCACCAGCCTGCCGTTTGACGTACAGATGCAGATCGTACGTTCGATGAAAGGACTGGAAAACGCGAAGATCATCCGTCCGGGTTATGCCATCGAGTATGATTTCTTCGATCCACGCGATCTTAAACCGACGCTGGAGAGCAAATTTATCCACGGCCTGTTCTTTGCTGGCCAGATCAACGGCACCACCGGCTACGAAGAAGCGGCAGCGCAAGGTTTGCTGGCTGGTCTGAACGCAGCACGCGCTTCCGCCGACAAAGAGGGCTGGGCGCCACGCCGCGATCAGGCTTATCTCGGTGTGCTGGTTGACGATCTCTGCACGCTTGGCACGAAAGAGCCGTACCGCATGTTTACATCGCGCGCGGAGTACCGCTTGATGCTGCGCGAAGATAACGCCGATCTGCGTTTGACCGAAGCCGGTCGCGAACTCGGTCTGGTTGATGATGCACGCTGGGCGCGCTACAACCAGAAACTGGAAGCGATTGAGCAGGAGCGTCAACGTCTGCGCGATCTGTGGGTGCATCCAAAATCGGATAACGTGGCTGAAGTGAACGCGGTGATCAGCGCGCCGCTTACCAAAGAAGCCAGCGGTGAAGATCTGCTACGTCGTCCAGAGATGACCTATCCGCTGCTGACGTCACTCGCCAGCTACGGTCCGGCACTGCCTGATGAGCAAGCCGCTGAGCAGGTGGAGATTCAGGTGAAATACGAAGGATACATTGCTCGTCAGCAGGAAGAGATTGATCGCCAGCTGCGTAATGAAAACACCTTGTTGCCTGTTGAGCTCGACTATCGTCAGGTGAATGGCTTGTCGAATGAAGTGATCGCCAAACTCAACGATCACAAACCGACGTCCATCGGCCAGGCTTCGCGTATTTCGGGTATCACGCCTGCGGCAATCTCAATACTGCTGATTTACCTGAAAAAACAGGGCCTGCTGCGTAAAAGCGCCTGATAGACTTTGGGGCGAGGCAACTCGCCCCCGTTAATGGAATTCTCGTCGTGATCAACAAACTCTCCTCGCTGCTGAATGCGGCAAACATTTCCCTTACCGATCAACAAAAACAGCAGTTGGTTGGCTATGTTGAGTTGCTGCATAAGTGGAATAAGGCCTATAACCTGACATCGGTGCGCGATCCGCAGCAGATGCTGGTGCGCCATATTCTCGACAGCGTGGTGGTTGAGCCACATTTGCAGGGCGAACGCTTTATTGATGTGGGCACCGGTCCGGGCTTACCGGGTATTCCGCTGGCAATTGTGCGCCCGCAATCGCATTTCACCTTGTTGGATAGCCTTGGCAAACGCGTGCGTTTCCTGCGTCAGGTACAACATGAGTTAGGACTTACTAACGTCACGCCAGTGCAGAGCCGCGTTGAAGAGTTCCCGTCTGAGCCGCCATTTGATGGTGTTATCAGCCGTGCATTTGCGTCACTTGAAGATATGCTGAACTGGTGCCATCATCTGCCGAGCCCTGAAGGTCGCTTTTATGCCCTGAAAGGCGTGCGTCCGGATGATGAAATTGCTGCGTTACCCGCAGGCTTTACGGTAGAGAAAATTCAACCGCTGCAGGTACCCGAACTGGATGGTGAACGTCATCTGGTGGTGATAACCCGCCAATAGCCTTTTAAACGGTATGGATTTAAGCCAGTTCATGCCGTTTGCCTTCATCTTTTCACTGAACGAAAAAGCAGCGATTGAACACTTCTAGGTAAACGCTTTTATTTAGTAGGGCAGGGCGAGCGAGTTAACAACTCCGACGGAAATTATCCGAAAAGCTCTGTTACATTTAACGAACATTTCACATTTCATTATCACTTAGATCACTTTATTGTGTGTATTTACCCAACCAAATAATCACTGGAGAAAATATAACTTTGCAATAAATTGGCGTGCGTAATATCAGTTTTGCGTTTTTATTGCAGCGCATGATGTCAATAGAGTGTTTTTCTCGAAAATCGTAGTGCATCACCTAATAAATAAATTTAATGCACTGATTTATCGATGCTTTAGGCGTATTTGAAATCGTATAAATCTTGTCTGATACAAATTCAGTCAGGCATTCCTTGTTTATTATGTGATCTAAAGCACGCTTTAAAAGCAAGTCGATCGGGCATTTTCAGCATTTAAGTCAGACATTGCCTAAAGACGATGTTTTGAAAAATAGCCCTTCAGAAAGAAATTTAAATAATTGTTCACCTTTTCGCTACTTACCGATTGAAATCGCAGGTGGCGCCCGTATAATTTGCACGGCTTTTGCTGCTTGACTCAAATGAGTAAAGGCAGTCTTATACGACACGCGACATACCCCGTTCGGGGCAGGAGAGTTCAGCGTCATGTCAGTGTCTCTTTACAGTGTGAAATTAGCCCGGGCCGTGCTGATCATTCAGCTGGTGACCTTTGTCATCATCGGTGCGCTCTTTACCCTGAAAGAGGTTACCTGGGGCGCCTCCGCCTTCGCGGGTGGAGTGGCAGCCTGGCTGCCGAACGTGTTGTTTATGTTTTTGGCCTGGCGCCTGCAGGATCAAACGCCTGCGAAAGGACGTGTTGCCTGGAGCTTCGCCCTCGGTGAAGTGTTGAAGGTGTTCACAACCGTCATTTTCCTCGCGGTGGCGTTGGGTGTGTTTGGAGCGGTCTTCTGGCCACTCGCAATCACGTGGTTATCGGTGCTGGTGGTGCAGATAGTCGCTCCGGCTGTAATTAACAACAAAGGGTAAGAGGCATCATGGCTGCTGGAGAAATCTCTACTCCGCAAGAATACATAGGTCACCACCTGAATAACCTTCAGTTGGACCTGCGTACTTTCGAGTTGGTGAATCCGCACGACGCTCCCGCGACGTTCTGGGTATTAAATATCGATTCCATGTTTTTCTCTGTGGTGCTGGGACTGATTTTCCTGGTGTTGTTCCGTAAAGTGGCGAAAAGCGCTACCAGCGGTGTTCCAGGGAAATTACAAGCGGCTATCGAACTGGTTGTCGGCTTCGTTGATAACAACGTGCGCGACATGTACCACGGTAAAAGCAAACTTATCGCCCCGCTGGCTCTGACGATTTTCGTCTGGGTCTTCCTGATGAACTTCATGGATCTGCTGCCTATCGATTTGCTGCCGTTTATCGGCGAGCACTATTTAGGCCTGCCGGCGCTGCGCGTCGTGCCGTCTGCAGACGTGAACATCACGCTGTCTATGGCGCTGGGCGTATTTATTTTGATTCTGTTCTACAGCATCAAAATGAAAGGCATTGGCGGCTTCACCAAAGAGTTGACGCTGCAGCCTTTTAATCACCCGATCTTCATCCCCATTAACCTGATTCTTGAAGGTGTTAGCCTGCTGTCCAAGCCTGTTTCATTGGGTCTGCGACTGTTCGGTAACATGTATGCGGGTGAGTTGATCTTTATCCTGATTGCCGGCTTGCTGCCGTGGTGGTCGCAGTGGTTGTTGAATGTGCCTTGGGCCATTTTCCACATCCTGATCATTTCGCTGCAGGCTTTCATTTTCATGGTCCTCACGATCGTCTATCTGTCGATGGCATCTGAAGAACATTGATTTTTATCTCAACACTTAAGCTTTTAACTGAAACAAACTGGAGACTGTCATGGAAAACCTGAATATGGATCTGCTGTACATGGCTGCCGCTGTGATGATGGGTCTGGCGGCAATCGGTGCTGCGATCGGTATCGGCATCCTCGGAGGTAAATTCCTGGAAGGCGCAGCGCGTCAACCGGATCTGATCCCTCTGCTGCGTACTCAGTTCTTTATCGTTATGGGTCTGGTGGATGCTATCCCAATGATCGCTGTAGGTCTGGGTCTGTACGTGATGTTTGCTGTCGCGTAGTAAGCGTTGCTTGATTTTTACGGGCAATATCAGAACGTTAACTAGATAAGAGGCATTGTGCTGTGAATCTTAACGCAACAATCCTCGGCCAGGCCATCGCGTTTGTCCTTTTCGTTCTGTTCTGCATGAAGTATGTATGGCCGCCGTTGATTGCTGCCATCGAAAAACGTCAAAAAGAGATTGCTGACGGTCTTGCTTCTGCTGAACGAGCTAAAAAGGATCTGGACCTTGCACAGGCCAACGCGACCGACCAGCTGAAAAAGGCGAAAGCGGAAGCCCAGGTAATCATTGAGCAGGCGAACAAACGCCGTGCCCAGATCCTGGACGAAGCCAAAACCGAAGCAGAGCAGGAACGTACTAAAATCGTGGCGCAGGCGCAGGCAGAAATTGATGCCGAACGTAAGCGCGCTCGCGAAGAGCTGCGTAAGCAGGTTGCGGTCCTGGCTGTTGCTGGCGCCGAGAAGATCATCGAACGTTCCGTGGATGAAGCTGCTAACAGCGACATCGTGGACAAACTTGTCGCTGAACTGTAAGGAGGGAGGGGCTGATGTCTGAATTTGTTACGGTAGCTCGCCCCTACGCCAAAGCAGCTTTTGACTTTGCCGTCGAACACCAGAGTGTAGAGCGCTGGCAGGATATGCTGGCGTTTGCCGCCGAGGTGACAAAAAACGAACAAATGGCAGAGCTTCTCTCCGGTGCGATAGCACCGGAAGCGCTCGCTAAGTCGTTTATCGCAGTATGTGGAGAGCAGCTGGACGCCAACGGCCAGAACCTGATTAAGGTGATGGCAGAGAACGGTCGTCTGAATGCGCTCCCTGATGTTCTTGAGCAGTTTATTCAATTGCGTGCAGCCAGCGAGGCTACCGCTGAGGTTGAAGTCACCTCGGCAACCGCACTGAGTGAAGAACAGCTTTCGAAAATCAGCGTCGCGATGGAAAAACGTCTGTCACGCAAAGTGAAGCTGAATTGCAAAATCGATAAGTCTGTGATGGCAGGCGTTATCATCCGTGCGGGTGATATGGTCATTGATGGCAGCGTACGCGGCCGTCTTGAACGCCTCGCAGACGTCTTGCAGTCTTAAGGGGACTGGAGCATGCAACTGAATTCCACCGAAATCAGCGAACTGATCAAGCAGCGCATTGCTCAGTTCAATGTTGTGAGTGAAGCTCACAACGAAGGTACTATTGTTTCTGTAAGTGACGGTGTTATCCGTATCCACGGTCTTGCTGACTGTATGCAGGGTGAGATGATCTCCCTGCCGGGTAACCGTTACGCTATCGCACTGAACCTGGAGCGCGACTCCGTAGGTGCAGTTGTGATGGGTCCGTACGCTGACCTCGCCGAAGGCACCAAGGTTAAGTGTACCGGCCGTATTCTGGAAGTGCCGGTCGGCCGTGGCCTGCTGGGCCGCGTGGTAAACACCCTGGGTGCGCCAATCGACGGTAAAGGTCCGGTAGAACACGATGGCTTCTCGCCTATCGAAGTTATCGCACCGGGCGTAATCGAACGTCAGTCCGTCGACCAGCCGGTTCAGACCGGTTATAAGTCTGTTGACGCCATGATCCCAATCGGCCGTGGCCAGCGTGAGCTGATCATCGGTGACCGTCAGACCGGTAAAACCGCGATGGCAATCGATGCGATCATCAACCAGCGTGACTCCGGCATCAAGTGCGTGTACGTGGCTATCGGCCAGAAAGCGTCCACCATTGCTAACGTAGTGCGTAAGCTGGAAGAGCACGGTGCGCTGTCCAACACTATCGTTGTGGTGGCTACCGCCTCTGAATCCGCTGCGCTGCAGTATCTCTCTCCGTATGCTGGCTGTGCGATGGGCGAATACTTCCGTGACCGCGGTGAAGATGCACTGATCGTGTACGATGACCTGTCCAAACAGGCCGTTGCTTACCGTCAGGTCTCCCTGCTGCTGCGTCGTCCGCCAGGACGTGAAGCATTCCCGGGCGACGTGTTCTACCTCCACTCCCGTCTGCTGGAGCGCGCATCCCGCGTAAACGCTGAGTACGTTGAGAACTTCACCAAAGGTGAAGTAAAAGGTAAAACCGGCTCTCTGACCGCGCTGCCGATCATCGAAACCCAGGCGGGTGACGTTTCTGCGTTCGTTCCGACCAACGTAATCTCGATTACCGACGGTCAGATCTTCCTGGAAACCAACCTGTTTAACTCCGGTATTCGTCCGGCGGTTAACCCGGGTATCTCTGTATCCCGTGTGGGTGGTGCTGCTCAGACCAAGATCATCAAGAAACTGTCCGGTGGTATTCGTACCGCGCTGGCACAGTATCGTGAACTGGCTGCGTTCTCTCAGTTCGCTTCCGATCTGGACGATGCAACGCGTAAACAGCTGAGCCACGGTCAGAAAGTGACCGAGCTGCTGAAACAGAAACAGTATGCGCCGATGTCAGTCGCGCAACAGGGTCTGGTGCTGTTTGCTGCTGAGCGCGGCTATCTGAACGATGTTGAACTGGCGAAAGTCGGCAGCTTCGAAGCCGCTCTGCTGGCGTTCGCGGATCGCGATCACGCTGAGCTGATGGCTGAAATCAACCAAGCGGGTAACTTCAATAACGAAATCGAAGAGAAGCTGAAAGGCCTCCTCGAAACGTTTAAAGCAACCCAGTCCTGGTAATGTCTGGCGGCTTGTCTGAAAAGGCAGGCCGCAAGGCTTTGAGGAGAAGCTAATGGCCGGCGCAAAAGAAATACGTAGTAAGATCGGAAGCGTAAAAAATACGCAGAAGATCACCAAAGCGATGGAAATGGTCGCCGCCTCCAAAATGCGTAAAACGCAGGAACGCATGGCGGCCAGCCGTCCGTATGCAGATACCATGCGCAAAGTGATTGGTCACCTTGCTCTGGGTAATCTGGAGTACAAGCACCCTTACCTGGATGAGCGTGACGTTAAGCGCGTCGGCTACCTGGTCGTTTCGACTGACCGCGGGCTTTGTGGTGGTTTGAACATTAACCTGTTCAAAAAATTGCTGGCAGATATGAAAGGCTGGGCAGATAAAGGCGTACAGAGCGATCTGGCCGTTATCGGTTCGAAAGGCAATTCATTCTTCGGCTCTGTAGGTGGCAACATCGTGGCACAGGTCACCGGTATGGGCGATAAGCCTGCACTGTCTGATTTGATCGGCCCGGTAAAAGTGATGTTGCAGGCCTATGATGAAGGTCGCATCGACAAGCTGTATATCGTTGCCAACAAGTTTAATAACACCATGTCTCAGACTCCGACCATTACCCAACTGCTGCCGTTACCGCCAGCGGAAGGTGAAGAAGAGATGAAGGCGAAGACCTGGGATTACCTGTACGAACCCGATCCGAAAGCGCTGCTGGATACCCTGCTGCGTCGTTACGTCGAATCGCAGGTTTATCAGGGTGTGGTGGAAAACCTGGCCAGTGAGCAGGCCGCACGTATGGTTGCGATGAAAGCTGCAACCGATAACGGCGGAAACCTGATCAAAGAGCTGCAGTTGGTTTACAACAAAGCTCGTCAGGCCAGCATCACCCAGGAACTTACCGAGATCGTCTCGGGAGCCTCCGCGGTTTAACCAGGCATATATCCTGTCGCGCGAGCGCGGCTGGGTATTTTCGTATTAGGTAGAGGATTCAAGATGGCAGCTGGAAAGATTGTCCAGATTATCGGCGCCGTAGTTGACGTCGAATTCCCTCAGGACGCGGTACCGCAGGTATACAGCGCTCTCGAGGTGAAAAATGGTGATGCTCGTCTGGTGCTGGAAGTTCAGCAGCAGCTGGGTGGTGGCGTGGTTCGTACCATCGCCATGGGTACTTCTGACGGCCTGAAGCGCGGTCTGGAAGTTACTGACCTGAAAAAACCTATCCAGGTTCCGGTTGGTAAAGCAACCCTCGGCCGTATCATGAACGTATTGGGTGAGCCAATCGACATGAAAGGCGACCTGCAGAATGACGACGGCACTGTAGTAGAGGTTTCCTCTATTCACCGTGCAGCACCTTCTTATGAAGATCAGTCTAACTCGCAGGAACTGCTGGAAACCGGCATCAAGGTTATCGACCTGATGTGTCCGTTCGCTA
>NZ_DALYOQ010000065.1:0-27362 GCF_031974595.1 Pantoea sp. CTOTU46764
AGTCGGGGATCATAGCACCCGGAGGAGAATGATCGAGATATAAGGGTCGCCATTTGTGACGACCTGGCAAAACAAGGAGCAACAATGTCGCCACAAGTGGGAATCGGCGTTTTAATTTTCCGCGACGGGAAACTGTTATTGGGACAACGCAAAGGCAGCCACGGCGCGGGCGACTGGTCTGCGCCGGGCGGGCATCTGGAGTTTGGCGAATCGCCGGAAGCCTGCGCGCGTCGAGAAGTGCTGGAAGAAACCGGCTTACAGCTTGGCGAACTGCAAAACGGCGCGTTCGTTAGCGATGTGTTTCCCGAGGTCAACAAGCACTACATTACGCTACTGATGGTGGCGCAGGATGCAATCGGTGAACCACAACTGATGGAGCCTGAAAAGTGCCACGGCTGGGAATGGTTTGCACCGGAAGATCTGCCGCAACCGCTGTTTGCACCGCTGCGTACCTGGATCGCACTTGATGGAATCGCGGCGTTAAAGGCGCTGGGAAAATCGACTTAAAGCACCAGCTTCATCACGGTAACTTCCTCATCAGCCATCACGCGTTGTTCCACATCCTGCCAGCCGAAGCGGCGATAGAGCGCTTGTTGATCCGGCGTATACAGCCACAACGCGGTGATCCCACGCTGACGCGCTTCGGTAATTAAGCGCGTTACCAAGTTACTCGCCAACCCTTTTCCACGATGTGCTGCGGCAGTAATGACTTCGCCGAGCCAAAACTCGCGCTCGGCGATATCGTGCAGTTCGTAATGAATAATGCTGGCGGTCGCCATCAATTCGCCATCGGATGTGGTGGCAACCAGCGTCAGCGTTTTGGCCTCCGCGTGATTGCGCGCCTGCAAACGCTGCTGAATCACCGCCGCATCACGCCAGTTGGGGAAATCCGACCATTCGCGATGCAGCATTTGCGTCACCGCATCCAAAAACTGTGGCTGTTGTGCCAGCAGGCTGATGTGCATTCCGATTCCTAAAGGTGGCGGGCGAGAGTGACAACATAACGGTTAGCTACTGATATTGCCAAGCAAACGGCGCTCGACAGTCGCGCCAGGCATCATCTGCAGAATACCGTGCTCCAGCATATCGCCCGCTTGTTGCAATGCGTTGAGCGGCATCGCCGGTAAATGTTCAAGCACAAACCACATCTGCGCTTGCTCAATACTGAGACGGGTGCGCACGCCTTGTCGCCAGTTCCAGCGCCGACAGGTTACGCCTGCGTCATCCCGCCACACCACTTCGCCAGGTTCTGGAGATTCATGGCTCAACACGCCTTCTTTATAGACATCGAAGGATTCGCTGCCATCGGCGCGTGTCAGTTGCGGGTTGCCCACGTAAGCGGCCACATTCTCACCGCCGACCGGAATGGCGAAACGAATGCTCACCGCATTGTAGAGATCAACGATCGGATCGATGGCCGCCATAGTTCCGTCGCGCTGCACGCGCTTGCGCAACGCATCTGCTGAACAGGGCGTGCGCTTCGGTTTAGCGCCAAAGCGTTTGAACATCTCAGCCCATTGCGTCAGATGTGCTTCCGCCCACGGAAAGTCATTCTGCAACATGTCGCGACACGCTTGCGCTAAGGCTTCTTCACCAACGTGCGGACGCTCCACTGGCGCAGCCTGAACTAAAATGCTGAGCGCGGTAAAGTCAGGCGCTAAGGCAGAAACGGAAGGATCGATTGACGGGCTAAAGGTGAACATAACATAATCCTGTAATGACTAATTTATTCCATGATAGTGACCGATGAAGACGAAAGTCAATAAATTGACCGAAACAGGTTCTGATATCGACTGCGTGAGCGCCGCCGTATCAGCCAGTGTTAAAAGCTTCCGCCAACAGCAAAAACTGTCGCTGGATGAGTTGTCACGCCGCGCGGGCGTCAGTAAAGGCATGTTAGTTGAGATTGAGAAAGGCAGCGCAAATCCCAGCATCGCCATTCTGTGCAAAGTGGCGGCTGCGCTGGGAATATCGGTGGCCGATATTGTGAATGTCACCGCCGATCCGCTCGCGCATCTGGTTGCTGAAGAGGATATACCGGTGTTATGGCAAGGCGACAAGGGCGGCACGGCGCGTTTGCTGGCGGGCACCCGAGGGCCGGATATGATCGAGCTGTGGCGTTGGGAGATGTTTCCCAGCGAACAGTTTGCCTCGCCGGGCCATCCGCAGCGCACTTACGAACTGCTGCATGTCGAGCAGGGCGAACTCACGCTGAAGGTTGATGAACAGCAGTTGCAGGTGCCGCACGGCAGTTCAGCGGTGGCGAAAACCACTGCGCCGCACAGCTATGCGAACCTCGGCGAACTGCCGCTGATTTTCACCATGGCTGTCGCCGAAATTCACAGTTAATCCACTTCGTTCGCCAGCGCCACCGCATCTTTACCGGCAGGAATGCGCATCGGAGCATGCGAATCGATAGCATAGCGGTGGCAGAAGTAGCGGAACGCGTCAGCTATCGCTCAGCCAGTGCTTACAGCGTGGCATTCAGTCGTTACGTTAGACAGCTACCGGCGTGGTTCGCCGCAGAAGAGGAAATTTAAATCTAATACTTCAGAAATTATTTCAGCATCAATTGATGGGGTATTGACCTATTTGGCTAATTTTTCTTATCGGCTAAAAGTTCTCATCGTTACTGGTTGTTAAGGTTTGTCTTATTAATTTTAATGAATTCCGCGAAAACCACTGTAAGAATTTAAGGACAAAGCTTAAGTTCTTTTAAATAATTAATGGTTAATGTTCTTGCGCATTTACGATCCCTTACACAGGTGTGAGACATGAAAACCAAATCTTTTTTATCCAGCCGAAATATTGGCCTGGATCTGCTGCGTGCAGGACTGATTATTGAAGGTGTTTTATTACACGCTTCCCGTAGTTTACCCGGAGATAACAGTTGGATTTATAACTCTCAGCGCGACCCTTCAACACTCTTTACAGCCTTATTAAGTTTGATACATACGTTCAGAATGGAAGTTTTTTTCTTTTTATCGGGTATGTTTTCGGCACTCATTATTCTAAGGAAAGGGCGAGCGTTTTTTTATGATAATCGACGTAAACGCCTACTTCTGCCACTGCTATCTGCCTATATCATTATTCCTCCATTAATGTACTGCCTTGAAAAGCAAATGAGTACATCTGTGATAACCTTAAAAGGCGTGCTAGAAAGTTATGCGACCCTGCATCATTTATGGTTTTTGGTTTCCTTAAGCATCATGTCATTACTGATCCCCAATCGATTTTATCAGTGGTGCGCCCGTTATTTCGCCAAAATGCCGCTGCCATTCCTGATTGCATTATTGATAGTATTGGGCAATCTATTCTTTGTTTTGAAGTTTCTGACAAAAGGTCAGGGCGATTTTATTAATTTAATTCCAGTCACTGCACGTTTCCTTGTGTATTATACTGCTGGCTATGCTCTGTATATCCATCGCGGCAATATTTCATGCTATAGCAACAGTATCGTTATGAATGGCGGGTTAATTGCTGCTCTGGCTATGGCAATATGGTTAGGTTTCTTTATGGTGGCAGAGTTTCATATTGAAGGCGCGATGAAGTACTTGCCTACGCTTGCAGGTAGCGTCTTTTCAGTTTTGTTATCCTATTGGTTCGTATTTAAGTTTGAAAAAATTCAGATTAAAGAAAACCGCATGCTGACTACTATTATCGATTCAGCGTTAGTGATTTACTTATTGCATTATCCAGTAGTTATTGCATTTTCCTGGTTGTTAGATACCTGGCTCCCGGCACAATTCTCAATCATTTATGTGTTGATAGATTTTGTTATTGGTATTGCAGTAAGTGTCATGTGTTACTTTCTCATAAAACAATCGCATTACGCTTCCTTCATTTTTGGGGTAAAGCCAAAAATGAAGAAGTGTACATGACCGCTTGGCTGAAAATTGTTCGATATGCGCTTTATCGGACAATAAATTAATACTCTTCAAGCGGGCTATCAATCAGCGGAACAATTTTTCCAAAACTGATGCCGATACCGCTTGAAGCGTTCATCGCCAACCTGGCGGGAAGTTGCCGATCAATCACGAGGGTACAGCGATGGGTGTTTGCGTCAAAATCCATGATTCAGGCTTAACTTCGAGTGTTTTCAAAGGTACGCACGACGAAGGGGTCGCCATCCATGGCGATCACTTCATCAGCCATGCACCTGCTGCGTGCGCCGATCCCTCACCGTGACATACAAAAACGCCAGCACGAACAGCGCCGCGTAGATCACCACAATGGTTGGGCCCGGCGCGCTATCCAGGAAGAATGAGGCGTATACACCGCTGAAACCCGTCACCATCGCAATACCCATTGCCAGCAACATCACCTGTACGAAACGGCGCGCCAGCAGCAAGGCGATAGCGCCGGGCGCGATCAGCATGGAAATTGACAGAATCACGCCCACCGATTTCAGCGCGGCGACGATGGTTAGCGAAATCAAACACAGCAAACCGTAATGCATCAATTTGCCGTTGATGCCGCAGGCGCGCGCCTGATTGGGATCGAACGCGTGCAGCAATAAATCGCGCCACTTGACGCCAATCAGCACGCTGACAATCACCGCGATGGCCGCCGTCTGGATGATATCCGCCAGGCTGATGCCTAACATATCGCCTAACAAAATGTGGTCGAGATGCACTTCAGGCTGCAATTTCAGGTACAGCACTAAACCGGCGCCAAACATACCGGAGAAGACGATGCCCATCACCGTGTCAGGTTTAATGCGGCTGTTCTCGCTGATATAGCCGGTTGCGACGGCGCACAGCATCCCGGCGACAAACGCGCCGATGGCGTACGGCAAGCCAATCAGCCAGGCGATCACCACGCCGGGAAACACCGCGTGGCTCATCGCATCACCGAGCAATGACCAACCTTTCAGCACCAGAAACGCCGACAGCATCGCGCATGGCAGCGATAGAACTAAGGTGGTGATTAGCGCCATGTTCATGAATTCGAACTGGAAGGGACTCAACAATAATTCAGCCATTTACGCCGTCCTCCAGTGTCTGACGCGCACGGCGGCGCGCCGCCAGCGCGCCATGTTTTGGTGCGAAGACAAAGGCCACTAAAAATACCAGCGTTTGTGCCACCACAATCACGCCGCCGGTCGCGCCATCAAGGAAGTAGCTGCTCCACGCGCCGAGAAAACTGGTGACGCTGCCAATGGCGACGGCGATCATCAACAGACGTGGAAAACGATCGGTCAGCAGATAGGCGGTCGCGCCGGGCGTCACCACCAGACAAATCACCATAAAGGCGCCGACGGTTTGCAGCGCGGCGACGGTGGACGCCGAGAGCAGGGTAAAGAACAGGATCTTCAGCCGCAGCGTATTCAAACCGAGTGAACGTGCGTGGCTCTCGTCAAAGAAGGTCACCATCAGATCTTTCCACTTCAGCAGCAGAATGGTCAGGGTGATAAAGCCAATCGCGCCGAGCTGCCAGATATCAGCGGGCGCAACCGACAAAATATTGCCTAGTACGATGGTTTGGATATTCACCGACGTGGGATTGAGCGACACCAGAAACAGGCCAATGCCGAAAAACGACGAGAAGATCAGGCCGATGATGGCATCTTCTTTTAAGCGCGTGCGCTGATTGAGGAACAGCATGCTGCCCGCCGCCAGCCCGCCGGAGAGAAACGCGCCGAGCGAAAAGGGCAGCCCGAGCATATACGCGCCCGCCACGCCGGGCACAATCGAGTGCGACAGCGCATCGCCAATCAGTGACCAGCCTTTCAGCATCAGAAAGCAGGAAAGAAAGGCGCAAATCGCGCCGACCAGCGCCGCGATCCACATCGCATTCAGCATGTATTGATAGCCAAACGGTTCAATAATCCACGACATGATTTGCTCCCCGGTCCGGATTTTTGTCTTTCATCAACTGCATTAATACCGCGTTACGCTCATGCAGTGCGCCATCAAAGGTCTGCGCCAGATTGTCGGCGGTGAAAGTGTCATGCAGCAGGCCGCTCGCCAGCACGGTGTTTTTCACCAGTACGCAGCGATCGCAGAAATCGGGGATGGCGTTGAGATCGTGGGTGGAAACCAGCATGGTGCGGCCTTCGTCGCGCAGCTCTTTCAGCAGGGCGATAATCGCGGCTTCGGTTTTGACGTCCACGCCGGTAAACGGCTCATCCAGCAGAATAATTTGGCCACTTTGCGCCAGCGCGCGCGCCAGAAACACGCGTTTCTTTTGCCCGCCCGACAGCTCGCCAATCTGACGATGACGATAGGCGCTCATTCCCACGCGTTCCAGCGCCTGATCTACGCTATGTTTATCGGCGGCACGCGGAATACGTAGTATGCCCATATAACCGTAGCGGCCCATCATCACCACATCTTCCACCAATACCGGGAAGCTCCAGTCCACTTCCTCCGCTTGCGGAACATAGGAAACGATGTTGTGTTTCAATGCTTTATTGGCTGGCAAACCCGCCAGCGTTACCGCGCCTGAGGAGAGCGGCACAAATCCCATGATCGCTTTAAACAGCGTGGATTTGCCAGAGCCGTTAACACCAATCAGCGCGGTAATGCTGCCTGCGGGCACGCTAAAAGAGGCTTTACGCAGCGCCGTGTGGCCGTTGCGGTAGGTAACGCCGACATTCTCGACGAGTAAACCTGCGGCTGGGTTCATTTCTGACTTCCTTCTGTGATGCCTTTCACCACGGTTTCAGTGGTGACGCGCAAGAGATCCAGATAGGTCGGCACCGGGCCATCGCTGTTGCTCAGCGAATCGACGTACAACACGCCGCCGTAATGAATGCCGGCTTCACGCGCCACTTGTTGAGCAGGTTTGGCCGAGATGGTGCTTTCACTAAAGATGGCTGGAATTTGATGATCGCGCACCGCATCGATCACTTTACGCACCTGCTGCGGCGTGCCTTGCTGATCGGCGTTAATCGGCCATAAATAGAGTTCTTTCAAAGCGAAATCGCGCGCCAGATAAGAGAACGCACCTTCACTGGTCACCAACCAACGTTTATCAGCGGGCAGTTTGTCGATAGCGGCACGCATCGGCGCGATGGTCTGCTGAATCTGCGCTTTGTAACGCTCGGCGTTGGCCTGATAAATCGCGGCCTTGGCGGGATCGTATTTTTGCAGCGCATTACGGATGTTATCGACGTAGATCAGCGCGTTATCCGGCGACATCCACGCATGCGGATTCGGTTTGCCGTTGTATGGGCCTTCGGTGATGCCCATCGGTTCAATGCCTTCTGTCACGGTAACCTGCGGCACATCCTTGAGGCGCTGGTAAAAACGGCTGAACCACAATTCCAGATTAAAGCCGTTTACCAGGATTAGATTGGCACCTTGCGCGCGACGAATATCGCCTGGCGTGGGTTGGTATTCGTGGATTTCTGCGCCGGTTTTGGTAATCGACGTCACCTCCGCCGCATCACCCGCAACGTTTTTCGCCATATCGGCGATCACCGTAAAAGTGGTTACCACTTTAAGTTTTTCAGCCGCGGACGCGGTAAACGCGCTGAGTGACAGCAGGACAGCAATCGCAGGCAAGAGGCGTTGAGTGAACATGATCATCTCCAGAGAAATATAGCCAATGCTATAATATATAGCTGATGCTATTTATATGAGTCATTTTTGTTCGCAATGCCAGTATCTAGACGAAAATTTACGAAAGGGGAACGGTATATAAAGGCGGGATTTTGTCGGGTGCGCATCTCTGCGCACCGGGGAAGTCAGCGCATTAATCAGCTGGCGTCAAAAATCACATACAACTTGCGCATGGTGTTTTCAATTACCCAGGTGCCTTCAGTATTGGCTTCAAAGAACAACGAATCGCCGGGTTTGAAGTGCAGTGTCTCTTCGCCATCCGGCGTGAAAGAGCCGTTTCCGTTGAGGAAGTGCATGATTTCGGCCTGTTTCACCGAGCGGCGATAGGAGCCGACACCGCATTCGAATATTCCCGTATCGATATCTTCTTTACCGGGAATCACTTTCTGAATGCCGGATAACGCGATGCTGCCGGTGCCAGGCAAACCTTCCACGCTGCCCCAATCTTCCATGACTGCGATGGCGGCGGGTTGGGTGATTTTTTGGACTTTCATTATTTTCCTCTGAATTAAGTGTTATACGGTTGAGATTCCAGGTCGCCATGAATGGCGACACTGCGGCAACAGTCGCAGGTGGTGGAGACCACGTTGCCCAGCACGCGGCGCAGAAAATCCTGGGTGCGGGGCTCCTGCGGTTTTAGCAGGATTTGATCGGCGGGACCTTGTTCGACAATTTGGCCGCTGTGCAGGAAACAGACGCGGTCAGCGACTTCGCGCGCAAACTGCATTTCATGCGTCACAACAATCATCGTCATGCCTTCACGCGCCAGATTGCGCATCACCTGCAGCACTTCGCCCACCAGTTCTGGATCGAGCGCTGAGGTTGGTTCATCAAACAATATCGCTTTTGGTTGCAGCGCCAGCGTGCGGGCAATCGCCACGCGCTGCTGTTGACCGCCGGAAAGCTGCGTTGGCCATGCGTTGATCTTCTCCGCCAGCCCAACCATAGCCAGCAATTCTTTGGCGCGCTTTTCCGCCACATGACGCGGTTCGCCATTAACGTGAATCGGGCCTTCCATCACGTTCTCTAACACGCTTCGATGCGGAAAGAGGTTGAAGCGCTGGAACACCATGCCGATCTTACGGCGCAGATCGTTGATGCTTTTATGTTTGTTATTGACGCGCTGGCCCAGCACGTTGATGTCGCCGCCTTCGTAAGTTTCCAGGCCATTGATGCAGCGCAAAATGGTTGATTTCCCGGAACCCGACGGGCCGATCAAACACACCACTTCGCCTTCGCTGACGTTGAAACTCACGCCTTTCAGCACTTCGACATGGCCGAATTTTTTGTGCACATCACGAATTTCAATCATCTCAGGCTCCTTTAATCTGGCGTTTTTCCAGCTGCTTGGTCAGCGCCAGCAACGGCAGGCACAGCACCAGATAGAGCAGCGCCACCAGCGTATACACCGTGGTGTTATCAAAGGTGGACGCGGCAATCAGCTGGCCCTGGCGCGTCATCTCGGTGACGGCGATGGTGGAAGCCAGCGCGGAATCTTTCAGCATCATCACCAGCGTGTTGCTGTAAGGCGGCAGGGCGACATGAAACGCCTGCGGCAGCACCACGCGGCGCATCGCTTTCGGGAAACTCATGCCCATTGAGCGCGCGGCTTCGAGCTGGCCGCGATCCACCGATTCAATGCCGGCGCGGAAAATCTCAGCGATATAGGTTGAAAAGCAGAAGGCGATACCGATCACGCTGGCCTGAAATGACGACAGCGTGATGCCAATATCGGGGAAGACAAAATAGATATAAAACAGCACCACAATCATCGGCAGGCCGCGCGTAATATTAATGACGGTCGCAATCGGCCAGGAAATTATTTTCCACGGACACATCTTCGCCGCCGCAAAAATCAGTCCCAATGGTGTGCTGATTATCAGGGACAAAATGGTGATGTAAATCGTCATTTCGGCTCCTTTTAACAGGAAGGGCAGATAAACGTGAATACTACTCCAATCCATGATGATCCCCTGCAGAAAAATTTCATTTTAATGAATATCCCCGATGGCGAATCACTGTCAATCTTTACCCGCCGAACAGAGATAGTTTTTACTTATTGTCGTCATACGAATAGGCTATAGGTTAAATAATGCTTGTTATCAAAAGGGTTAATCCGGAATTGTGAATTCACGTAGTGTGATTAAATAAAACATTGACAGACACCTGACTAATTTCATTATAGTGAAAATGACGTTCGCCCTTTTCATTTTGATTCAGGAGTGAGTTATGTCTGCTAATCGTTCCCGGTTATTATTCGTGTGTCTGGCGGCTGCATTTAGCCTCAATGCTCAAGCGGCGGCGCTGACCGCCGGTTCACCGCCTTCCAGTGCGCCAACCACTTTTCTCGATACCCAAAGCGGCAAAATTGAAGGCTTTATGCCGGATGTGGCAGCCGAAGTGGCGAAACGCCAGCACCTCGATATTAATTACACCGCCATCCCATTCTCTACGCTGATTCAATCGGTGATTGCCGGCAAAATCGACATGATTGTGGCCGGTATGACGCCCACCGAAGAACGTGCAAAACGTATTACGTTTTCGCAGCCGGTGACCGCGTTTGGCGCGGGTTTGGTGGTGCGTGACGACAACAAAAAGACCTATAACTCGTGGCAGGATGTGAAAGGTGACATCGTCGGCACCATGGCGGGCACCGATTACACCCAAAGCCTGATGGCGAGCGGCATCGCCAAAGAGGTGAAGGTGTATGACAGTCCGGCGGATATGACGCGCGATTTATCGCTCGGACGTATTGCGGC
The DNA here is from genome assembly GCF_031974595.1 of Pantoea sp. CTOTU46764. NCBI lineage: Bacteria > Pseudomonadati > Pseudomonadota > Gammaproteobacteria > Enterobacterales > Erwiniaceae > Pantoea > Pantoea sp. CTOTU46764. Next base: position 10,328 of record NZ_DALYOQ010000065.1, read on the forward strand.
AGGCATGAATGATTATCCGATCCTGAAAGCGCAGGAAAAAGCCGGCGGCCTGAAAGGCATGCACGTTATCGATGGTTATAAACCCGAACATGTTTCGCCGATGGCGTTTGGCGTGAAAAAGGGCAACGACCAATTAATGGCGCAGATTAATAGCGCGCTGACTGCGATGAAAGAAGACGGCACTTTGCAAACCATTAAAACCAAATGGGGCATGCCATAACGTCGCTGCGGCATATTTTGCTGTCTCGCACCGGTAATTTCAGCGATAAACACAGTATCAGGGAAATAAACGCGGCGACTGCGCTGTGCGAAATTGGATAAAGTTATCCGCTGGAAGGGTAAAAACCGATGAAGAAAGTGAGTATCAGTGACGAAGCAACGGATGCGCAGGACGCGGATATTGGATCGCGCCTGAAACGGATTCGAAAGGCGCGCAATATGACCATCACTGATTTGGCGCAGCTGGCGAATGTGTCTGCTGGCGCTATCAGCCAGATCGAGCGCAACCTGACCAATCCCACCGTGCGCGTGTTGGAGCAGCTGAGATTAGTGTTGAAAGTGCCACTTTCAGCCTTTCTTGAAGAGAATCAAACCAACCTGCGCGGCGCGGAACATTATGTGCGTCGCGCCGTTGAGCGGCCGCATTTCAATGTCGGCAAGCGCGGGATCTCCAAGGAGATGTTGTCGCCGTCAGGCGATCACGATTTACAGTTTATGTTCATCAATGTGCCGCCGGGCGTGCGTTCCGATGAGATGTTAATGGGCAAGGGCGAGAAGGCCGGTTTGGTGATGGAAGGTGAGCTAACGCTGGAGATTGATGGCGACAGCGCCATCTTAACTGCGGGCGACAGCTTCCAGTTCCAGAGCCATTTACCGCACAACATTTTTAACCATAGCGCGAGTGAAGCCAGAGTATTGTGGATCATGCACATTCCCTCTGAACATCATTTGTGATTTCGTCACCGACGTGGCGTGCAGGACTTGAGACGATGCGCATAAAAATCAATGCAGTAGCAGACAGTGAACGCTTTCCCGAATCCGTTGATGTGGTAGTCATTGGCGGCGGCATTATTGGCACGTCGGTGAGTTACGAACTGGCAAAACAGGGCGTTTCCGTGGCGCTGTTTGAAAAGGGCGTGATCGGCGGCGAGCAATCCGGTCGTAACTGGGGCTGGGTGCGCCAGCAAAACCGCGACCTGTATGAGCTGCCGATGGCGATGCGCAGTTTGCAGCGCTGGGACGAGTTGAGCAGCGAAATCGGCCTCGATCTCGGCTTCTCGCGTCAGGGCATTACTTACGGCACGCAGAGCGAAAGCGACCTGGCGCGCTGGGAAGCGTGGGGCAAACAGGCGAAGCAAATTGGTTTCGTTAGCCATCTGATGACCGCGCAAGAGACGCGCGAACGCATTGGCAACAATTCGCCGTGGATTGGCGGCGTGTGGTCGCCCAGCGATGGGCGCGCGGAGCCTTCACTGGCGGCACCGGCGATTGCGACCGGCGCGAAAAACCTCGGCGCATCGATCCAGCAAAACTGCGCGGTACGCGGCCTCGATGTTTCCGGCGGACGCGTGACCGGCGTCTGGACCGAGCGCGGCCTGGTGAAGGCTAATCGCGTGATCTGCTGCGGCGGCGCGTGGAGTTCCCGCTTCTGCAAGCAATACGGCATTGAACTGCCGAGCGCTAATATTCTGGGCACCGCGTTCAAAACCACGGCGGCACCTGAAGTGATCAAAGGTTGTCTCAGCACTGGCGGGTTGTGCATCCGCCGTCGTCAGGATGGCAGCTACACCGTGGCGCTCTCCGGGCGCGGGCAGATTGACCTCGCACCGCAAAACATCCGTTACGCCACCAAGTTTTATCCGATGTTTCGCAGCAAGATCGCTAAGAAGCTGAAGATGCGCATCAATGGCTCGTTCTTCAACGGCCCGGAAGCCGCCGGTTCATGGTCTAACCAAGGTGTGTCGCCGTTTGAGAAGATTCGTACTCTCGATCCGGCACCGGATAACGGCATTGTGCAGGAAGCAATGCAGGCGCTGGTGCAGCTCTATCCGGAGTTGAACGGCATTAAAGTGGATCACGCGTGGGGCGGCTGGATTGATACCACGCCGGATCTGGTGCCGGTGATTGATGAGATGACCAGCATGCCGGGCTTGTTTATCGCCTCCGGCTTTAGCGGCCACGGTTTTGGTATTGGGCCGGGCGCAGGCTTGCTGTGCGCGCAGATGGTGAATAACAAACCGCTGTTCACCGATATGAAGCCGTACAGTCTGGCGCGTTTCGCCAAAGGTCAGGCGATCCGTGAACCGCAGATGATGTAATCACAACCCCGCCACCGTAGGGTCGTCATTCATGACGACCTTACCGCTGACCGCACGATACTTTCCAGGTCGCCATAAATGGCGACCCTACAAATTACACATCTAATCGATGAATCACGTTCACAAACTCATGTACGCCGCTGTTAATTTCCCGCAGGCTGCGTGACAGCACGCTGATTTTATCCTGCTCGGTCACCACAAACTGCTTCACCTCATTAAGCTGTTGCTCCATCTGCGCAATCAAACTGGCGTTGTGTTCTACCACCTGCGTAATCTGCTTGGTGGCGCTGGAGGTGGATGCCGCCAAACGCCGCACTTCGCCCGCCACCACGCTGAATCCACGGCCCGCTTCACCGGCGCGCGCCGACTCAATCGCCGCATTTAGCGCCAGAATATTGGTTTGTGAAGCAATCAGGTTGATGGTCTCGACTACCTCGCTAATGCTCTTCGCCGAGGCATTGAGTTCGGCACCAATTGCCGTCGCCGCATTCACCTGCACCGCCACCAGACCGGAATTGCGGATGGTTTCATCCAGCACTTCATTGGCGTTGTCGGTGATTTGTGAGGTCTCTTCAGACGTGGTCAGCGCGATGTCGGCTACGCGCTTGGCAGCTTCCACGCGCGCGGTGATATCCGAGGCAATTTTGATTACCTTGTAAACCTTGCCATCCGCGTCATACACCGGGTTGTAGCTAGCTTCAAGCCAGATGCGTTCGCCGCTGGCTGTTTTGCGTTCGAAGCGGCCAACAAAGTGTTCACCTTTGGCCATCTTGCGCCAGAAGTCCGGATTTTCGCGGTAGAAGTTATCGAAGCAGAAAATACGGTGATGTTGCCCAATAACGGCAGCCAGCTCATATCCCATATGCTTTAGAAAGTTGCTATTAGCCGTGAGGATTTGACCCTCCGGCGTAAATTCAATCACCGCCATGGAAAGGTCCAACGCGGTGATCACCGCTTCTTTATGCTCCAGCTCCTGATGACGTTCTGTAATATCCGACGCCACCTTGATCACTTTGTAAACATGGCCTTTGTCATCGCTCACCGGGAAATAGGTGGCGCTGAGATAGAAGCGCTGGCCTTGCTTATTGAAGCGTTCAAAGATGCCGGTCACCGATTCGCCCGACGCCAGCGTTTGCCAGAAGGCGAGGTAGTTGGAAGATTGGCTGTGTTGCCGGCTGCAGAAGAGGCGGTGATGTTTCCCCTGAATCTCATTCAGCTGGTAGCCGGTGGTGGCAAGGAAGAGATGATTGGCAGTAAGAATCTCGCCGTTGGGCGTAAATTCGATCCATGCCACATGCTGTTTGATCGCATTGATATCTTTAATCACATCGCCACTTTTATAAAACGGCAAGGTAAGACTCGACTTTTTCACACCAAACATGGGAAGCCTCAGGCGATTATTGTGCTGTTGAACGTAAGGCGTGCAGCACCAATCTGCTCACGTTCAGGACGTGTCGCTTAGGCTGCCCGCAGATCCCCTTCGCCGTACACTTGAACGTGTCTCTGCGCGCCGCAGCGCCGCATGGGGGTATTTAATTAACCGACCTGATGTTTTCAAAGGTACCGATCAGAGCGTAGTCGAACTCTGCATCGTTAGTTATCGGCGGCCTTTTTTAAAGGTTTAATTTAAATGCATGTAAAAGGGTTGTTCATAAACTTCGGTTAATTTGCTGCTGCAAACTGGCATAACGCCACCTTCCTGACTAAACAGTTAAACGTCCTTGATATTTCCCTTACGCATTCCTGATGCGATGTTGCGGGTTCGCTTGATGCGCGGACCTAACCTTTTGCCGGTCAGACGACGTAACGCTGGCCCATCACGGAGTTGATGATGAACAACCACAAATCTGCGCTTTCTGCTGTCGCCATCGCTACCTTCAGCGCGTTGCTGACGCCAGCTCCGGCGCTGGCATGGGATAGCCTGACCGTGTTTGGCGATAGCCTGAGTGATAGCGGCAACGTGGGCCGCTTTACCTTCGACGGTGCACAACATCCTTTATATGACGAGATTCTTGCCGCAAATTTGGGCGAGGACTTACAGCGGTCTACCTTGGGCGGCAGCAATTATGCGCAGGGCGGCGCGGTGTCGGTGCCGAAGCTCGATCCGGAATTAAATACTCAGGATCAACTGGCGGGATACCTCGCCTCAACCGGCGGCCGCGCTGACAACAACGGTTTGTACATCCATTGGGTCGGTGCCAACGACATCGCCGCTGCCGTCACCAATCCGTTAACCGCCAGTGAAACCATCAGCAACAGCGCCAATCAATCGGTTGCACAGATCAAAACGTTGCTGGATGCCGGCGCGGGAGCGGTAATTGTGCCAACCGTACCGCAACTCGGTTCAACGCCTTATATGATCCAAACGGTGTTGCGCGTGTTAGGCACCGCAGCCACGCCAGCGATGGTGGCGGCGTTTCAGTCGCTGGATAGCGTCACCACGCCAGATAAAGCCGCGCGGCAACAGGCGGTGCAGGATGCGTTTACGCAAGCCGCGGGCGAAGTCTCTTCTGTTCCGGCGGTGCGCGACGCGCTGGCGCAGCAGCTTTACAGCGCATGGCAAGAACTCAGCGAGCAGGTTACTGCGCTCTCCGACGGCTATAACCAGCAGGAAGAAGCGGGACTGGCGACTCTGAATGGCAACATCGTGCGTGTTGATATAGCCGGGCTGTTTGATGAAGTGATCGCTAATCCCACGCAATATGGCCTCACCAACACTATCGGCATCGCGTGTCCGATTGGGACGTCAGCGGATGAGTGTCAATCCAGCACGCCGGGTTTTTCCAGCGCGCAGGATTATCTGTTTGCCGATCGCCTGCATCCAAGTCCAGCGGTGCACGCGATGATCGCCGATTACATTCAGTCGATTCTGGATGCGCCAGCGCAAGTGGCGGCGCTGTCACAATCGCCACTGATGATGGCGCGCGATACGCAAAACACGTTGGATGGGCATTTGCAGCAACAGCGTCAGCAGCCTGCCAGCGCCGGACAGTTCACGGTGTTTGGCGGTTACGCCGGGCAACACGTCGATTATCAAGGCGACAGCTGGAGCAACGGCAGTGCCAACACGGCCAACCTAACGCTGGGTATCGGCTATCAGCTCACCGACAACTGGCAAACCGGTATGCTGTTCTCCAACACCAATCAGCGCCAGGAGCCTTCTTCCAACTACGATTACAAATTGCGCGGCAATCTGGTAGCGCTGTATAGCCAGCTGACGATGTTCGATCAGGGCTGGATTAACGCCGATCTGCATTATGCCGATCTCGATTTCGACAGCATCGAGCGTGATATCCACATCGGCCCGGCCAACCGTATCGAGCAGGGTAGCACCAGCGGTAAATTGCTCGGCATGCGCGTGCAGACTGGCTGGACGCTGCCAATTACTGAAAATCTCAGCACCGGGCCGGTTGCCAGTTACGCGCTGGATTACGGTCGCGTCGGCGGCTACAGCGAGAACAGTGATAGCAGCACCGCGATGCGCTACTCCGATCAAACCACCCATTCACAGATTGGCTCAGTGGGTTGGCGCATCGACAGCAAACAGTGGGTGGTTAATCCCTGGGCACAGGTGAGCTACAACCATCAGTTTGGCGATACCGATTCCACGGTGCGTGCCGGATTGAAATCGACGCGTACTTTGTTTGAACGCAGCGTTGACGCGCGCGATAAAAACTGGCTGGATCTGTCGCTAGGTGCCAACGTGCCGCTCGGCGAAACGGTGAATGCGTTTGCCGGGGTTTCAACCGTCGGTGGGAATAGCGATTACCATCAGGTGACCTGGAATGTCGGTGTGAACGCCACGTTCTAAGCATGCAGGCCAGTAACTGTTAGTTGCTGGCCTGTTAATTTATAACGATCACAAATGCTTTCTCTGCTTAGCATCAACCTTGTAATTCCGCGTTACCACTCCTGTTTCGTGCCATGTAAATAAAGAAGTTGTCTGCGATTAATCTGTAAATCGCCTCGCTGCCGCTACGCTTTTTTCCATTAATCATATTGTTGTCTGGCCATGCAAAAATCACATAAGTCAAATGCCCCAGTTAGAGTGGTACGCATCAACACATTAATTTTCAGTTACTTATACTCGATGGTGCAGTTACTTTCTCTTAATAGTTAAGGGGTACACCATGGCGAATGTGTCCAGCAATACGAATACCACACCACAAAATAGTGTCACGGCGGCGGCACCGGTTATTCAGATCATAGATATCGAACAGCTCAAAGCCACCGAACCTACCACCGGCGGTGAACTCGCTACGGTGCTGGAGTATAAGCGCGGAACAAAAGCTGGCGGCGGCGTATTTGTTTATGACGCAACAGATACCACATCGCCAGACGATGGTGGGTTGGTGATTGTGACAGCGGGAAAGAAACGCTGGAAAAGGGTGATACTGGATTATAACTCGGTCACCGTGCTGGATTTTGGCGCGGTGCCTGACGGGAAAACCGACTGCATCGAGGCGGTGAAACGCATGTTTAACTGGTCGCAGCGCGTGCTGCCATCAGCAGGGATACGTTTTACAGCGGGCGAATTTAGTATGTCGACGTTTGATATCTCAGATAAAGAAATTAACCGTTTTAAGGTTACCGGTGCGGCGGTCAATTTCGGTTATTTTCCAACAACGACGTTGTTTTTCGACTGGGATACCAAACCTCGTGGTCAACATTTCTTTAAAGTGCAGGCACGCTATGCCGAAATTTCTGGGCTGGTTGTGAAAGGCAAGAGTTCGGACAGCGGTGGTGATGGCGGCACGGCGTTCAATAATGTCGGTTTTTACGCTAATACCATTATCGGCGGCCAGTTCTTGCGCGTCAGCAGTATGGAATTCCGCTATTTGGGCGGACGTGCGCTTGATCTTATCGATACGCTGGATTGTAAAATCGACCAGTTCTATTCCCGTGGTTGTCAGGACAGCATTGTTTATGCTCGTTGGTCCGATCGCCAACAAGGCGCGTGGGATCACTCTACGGCAATTGAACTCTCCAATTTTAATTTGCAGGGCGGCACTAAAAAGCCGGTGCTGGATTTACCGCGCTGTACGCAATCCTTTATTCGCAACGGCTGGATTGAACACTCCGAATTTGCCGGTGATCTTTCCAATGGCCAGTGGGTGATTGAGGGATTAGCGATTGAATCCACCGATAACCCATTAAAATTGGGTTATTGCCGCGCCACTATTATTCAAAAAAGTATTCATAATCAAAGTGCTGGATTCGATTACAGTACCGAAGGTATTGAGCCGTGGACGCTAATCGGTGAAGGCGATCGTGGGGTACTGGAGATGTCGGATTGGGGAATCGTTGCGCAAGGTTCATTGAGCTATGACTATATCTCCTCGCAGTATCACATGGATAATCAGGGGAAAGAGGCTGAACAGTGGTTTTATGTCGGGGAATTCGCTTTCTCTAATGCCAACTCGCAAATACATGTGCGCATTATTGGCACCGCACAATTCCTCTCACAAAGTGAAACCCAAACTGACTTTAGTAGCCGTACGCCGGAAGGCGTGGCAAATATCTATCTGCAGGCAAGAAATGGCGCTGAATCTATTGGCAGTTGGTATGGTGAAGGTTCCAGTCCGGTGACCAAAGTGCATATTTCGGGTAATGGTGCCCGAACCAAACTCTATGTGAAAATTGCGGGCTTTACCGCCTATTCCATTGCGCTAGTCGATACCAATGGCAAAGACCGATACCAGGCTGGAAATTGCTTTATTTTCCGTAAAAGCTTCACGGCCTGTAGCGCCGAAGAGAGCACCAGACTGAATGCGGAGAAAGTTGTTGCCTATGAACAGCACTGGATTGGTAATAAACAAGTTGGCTTTGGGTACAACGACAATAAAGAGTTGTTATTGCATGGTCCGGTGTTCGAAAAGAGCGTGCAAAATCCCGATGGATCATGGAGAACGCGTCGTTTCTTAAAAGTTCGAGTCAATGGAACGGAGCGCAGTATTGAATTGCACAGTGCTACCGATCCCTATTAATTTTATCGAGCCAGTAATCGAGGTTGCTGGCTCGACAATAATAAAATCTACGTGGTTAATTGACGCCAGGGATATGCACATCCGGCAACGTATCGCGTACTTCCCAGCCGCGCAATTTGCCGGGATTTAATAAATTGTGGGGATCACAGGCGCGTTTCATCGCCACCACATCAGCACGCACCATGCCCTGTTTGCCATCTTCAATATGAATCACATGTGGATTATTAATATTCACGCCATTCGTGCGGTAAGTAGCCATAATCGCGTTGAGGCGATCTTCGTCCTGATAACGCACCAGCGGTAAACCGCTACAGGTAATGCTGCCGTTCATATCGCGTAAGAATTCAATGTGCGACATCACCTCATCGGATAATTGCGCTTCCAGCGTTAACGCCTGCTGCAAATAGTTATCCGTCGTGTAAGCAGTTTGCAGGTAAGTTAGCGTCTTATCGATTTTCAGCGCCTGCAGCGTGGTGTGATTCCAGCAATATTCAATCAGCGAATGCCCGCTATTTTCACCTTCGGCAAAATGCAGCGCGTTGCATCCCCCATGCTGGGTGAGAAGTGCAGGTAACAATCCATCGCTTTCGCTGCCCACCACAGAAATCACGCCATGCGTGCGCGCCACATCGGCATCGGCCAGATCGCTGAAGTAATTGAGTACTGGCGCGGCAAATACGGCAATCTGGCGTTTCACCATGCCCGGCGATCGTGCAATCGCATCGGCAAAGGCCATTGCCGCCGCGAAATCGTTGAAGATATCCAGACGTTCGATCCAGTCGTGACGCGGTGCCAGCGCCAGTTCGATCTCCAGCACAATGCCGTTGCTGCCATACGCGTGATGCAGCAGCAATGCATCAGGTGCCTGCAACGTGATAATGCGCGGCGTCTCTTCCATGGTCATCAGCCGCACCGACAACACATTGCCCGGCGCGGCCAGCGGACCGTAATTGATGGAGCCCACGCCGCCAAATCCGCCGCCAAACAGACCGCCAAGCGTCGCCACTTTCCAGGTGGAGGGCATGCAGCGCAGCTCCCAGCCAAGTGGACGCGTATGCGCTTCCAGATCGCCGAGCCGAATACCCGCCTGCGCACGCACCGTGCCGTGGCCGACGGCGGTCACCGCGTTGAGGCGCGTCATATCGACCATCAATCCGCCGTGCAGCGGAATCAGCTGCCCGTAATTGCCGGTGCCGCCGCCGCGCAGATTGAGCGGCACGCGCTGTTTCGTGCAGGCCGCGACGATCAGCGCCAGCTCCTGCTCATCACGCGGACGCACCGCTAGCTCGGCAAATTTCTCTTCCAGCTGCGGTTTCAGTACCGGGCTGAACCAGTGGAAATCGCGCGACAGACGTTTGACCTTCGGCGCTTCTTTAATCCAGTCAAGTTCAGGCAACGCCGCGACCAGCGCCGCCAGTGCAGACTGGCGATCAGAATCAGACATGTTTATTTCCTGTGGTAAAAGAGGGTTCCGTAGGGTCGCCATTCATGGCGACCCTACACGTCAGCTGGGGCTCAATTCACTCTCATGCCACGCCGCCAGCACGCGGCGCGTCAGCCACGACATCAGCGCGAACAGCAGAAAACCGGCCAGTGAAATCAGCAGCAGCGCGGCGAACATCAGCGGGATATTGAGCTGATAACCGGCCTGCAAAATCTGGTATGCCAGCCCGGTATCGGTGCCGCCGGTGCCGGCGACAAACTCTGCCACCACTGCGCCAATCAGCGACAAGCCACTGGAGATGCGCAGCGCGCCGAAGAAGTACGGCAGCGCCGAGGGAATACGCAGGCGCAGCAGAATCTGCATGCGCGATGCGTGATTGAGGCGGAAGTAGCTCAGCAATCCGGGCGACACGCTACGCAATCCTTGTGTGGTATTGGAAATGATTGGAAACACTGCCATCAAAGTGGCACACACCACCAGCGACAGCGTGGTGTCTTTCACCCAGATGATGATCAACGGCGCGATGGCGACAATTGGCGTCACCTGCAGGAACACGATGTAGGGAAAAAGGGCGGTTTCAATGAAGCGATTTTGCACCAGCAGAAACGCCACAATCGAGCCGATGACAATCGCTACCGCGAAGGAAATCACGGTGATTTTCAGGGTGTAGAGCAATGACATAAACAGCGTTGGGAAGTTCTGCACCAGACTTTGTGCCACCACTAACGGCGACGGCACCAGAAACACCGGCACCTTGAAGGTGGTGACCAGAAACTGCCACAACAGCAGCATGGCGACTGCGACGATGGCGGGGAACAGCCACTGCTGAAATTGCCGATGGCTCGCTAACGGTTTCATCATTGACTCTCCTTGCTGGCCGCCAACAGGCCGCGTTGTAGCTGTTGCGCATAGTGCGTGAAATCCTGGCTGACGCGGAACTCATCGTCGCGCGGCAACGCCGTTTCAATGCGAATGTCATCCACCACGCGTCCGGGGCGCGCCGCCATCATGATCACGCGCTGCGACAGAAATACCGCTTCCTGAATCGAGTGAGTGACAAACACCACCGTCAGCTTCTGCTCCTGCCATAAATCCAGCAGATCGCTGTCCAGCTTGTTGCGGGTGATTTCATCCAGCGCGCCAAACGGCTCATCCATCAGCAGCACTTTCGGGCGCGTAACCAGGCCGCGCGCGATGGATACGCGCATCTGCATACCGCCAGAAAGCTCGCGCGGCAACACGTGACCAAACTGGCCGAGGCCGACCAGCTCAAGGATTTCGCGCACGCGGGTGTCCGCTTCGGCACGCGGTACGCCCGCCAAATCGAGCGGCAGACGCACGTTTTTGTGCACGTTGCTCCACGGCATTAGCGTCGCTTCCTGAAACACAAACGACAGCGGCAGATCGCGTTGATTTTCCCGCCGATCGCGGCGAAACAGCATCAACTTGCCATCGGTGGGCTCAATCAGTCCGGCGATCATTTTCAGCAAGGTGCTTTTGCCGCAGCCGGACGGGCCGAGCAGCGAGACAAATTCGCCCTGACGGATAGTGAGATCGACCGGCAGCAGTGCGCGCGTGCCATTGGGATAGATTTTTTCCGCTGATAGCACCTCAATCGCCGGTGGCGCCGCAGAACGCGGCACCGCTTGCGCATCGGGATGCAGCAGCGTCAGATGGCTGGCTGTATTCATGGCAGAACCTTAACGTCTTGAATGAACTTAAGCGTATAGCTACCTTCAAACGGCACTTTGGCGGGATCGATCAGTTTGGTATCGACCAGCAGCTGCCAGGTTTGCTTGAGGCGCGCTTCGGTCATGATGCCGATGCCGCCGGTTTGCGCATCGCCGCCGGTCAGCATCTGGTATTTCTTCATCTGCGCGATGCCGAAGGCGATCTGTTCATCGCTCATCTGCGGATTCTCTTTCTTGATCAGCACGTTGCCCGCACTCGGATCCTGCAAATAGTTTTTCCAGCCCTGCATCGATGCCTTCACAAACGCCGCCACTGCAGCCGGCCGTTTCTCGATGGTCGATTTCATGCACACGATGCTGTTGCCGTACGGCGGATAACCCCAATCGCTGATCGGATAGACATTGGCCTGCGCATTGGCTTTCTGCACCGCAAACGGTTCGGAGGTGATGTAGCCTTGCTGCACCAGATTTTTATCGGCAAGGAACGGCTGAATGCTGAAGGTGTAAGGCCGCACGCGCGCGTTTTTCAGCTTCAGCGCGCTCTGCGCCCACGGCCAATATGAGGTGTAAGCTTCCGCCGCCAGCAGGAAGGTTTTGCTCTGCAAATCGGCCTGATTTTTCACATCCGGATGAGTGAGAAAGGCAATCGCCGAGTGCTGGAAGGTAGTGGCAACCGGCATCGCTTCAACGCCTTGCTGCCAGATTTCCAGCGCCTGCATGTTATCGCTGATGATGCAGTCGGCCTGACCGGCCGCCATCAGCTGCATGGTATGCACCTGCGGCCCGCCCATTTTCAGGGTGACGTCTAAACCGGCATCGCGATAGAGATTCTGCGCCTGCGCCTGGTAGAAACCGCCATGTTCGGCCTGCGCATACCAGTTGGTCATAAAGGTGAATTTCTCCGCCGCCATGCTCGGGGCCGAGAGTGCCAGCGCAAGCGCGGCCACAGTGCTCAATGTTTTTTTCATCGTTATTCCCTAGCGAGGTGTTAAAAAGGCGGCTGCGTCGTTGTGATCTAATACTTTGCCTTGCCACTGGCCGGTGCCCCACGCCGGTTCGGCGCGCGTTACCCACGTCATCTGATGCACTTCGGTGATCACCTGCGCCCAGCTTTCTGCCAGCGAATCGAGGATCGCTGCGCCTTGCTCGGGCGTAGACGGCAAAGGATCGCCAATCACGCCGCTTGGACCGAAATCGTAGGATGCCCACGCTGCCATCGGTTTGTTGGTCGATAGCGTCGGGCAGGGGAATTCTGGCGGATAGTTGGCAACGGCTTTGTCCATTTGCACGGTATCGGGCGCGAGCGCCAGCATCAGCGCAGTTTCCGCATGTCCCGCGTGCATCGCCATCTGCCGCTCTTTGTCATCCATAAAGCTTTCAGCGCAGTTCGGCACTTTGAAAGTGTCTTGCATGATGATGATCATGTCGCCGTGGCGCAGACGCAGCTCGCGCGCCGCCATCTGCAACGGCTGCGGCTGGCCGCCGTGGCCGTTAACCATCAGGAATTTGCGGAAACCGGCGCGATAGAGTGATTCGCCAATCTCCATAATGGTGTGCAGCAGGGTTTCGCCGGTGAGCGTCAGCGTACCGGGAAAATGCAGGTGCTCATCCGATTTACCGTAGGTGATCGGCGGGATGGCGTAAGCGGGGATCGCTGCAGGTAAGCGCGCCAGCGCATGGCCGACCACGCCGGAGGAGATCACGCTATCCACCGCACACGGCAGATGCGGGCCGTGCTGCTCAATCGCGCCGGTCGGTAACACAATCACCGTGTTGGCTTTATTTTCCAGCGTGGCGATGTCGGTCCAGCTCAGGTACGGCAAAAAGCGGTTTGCCGGAATATAACCATGCAACATTTCAACTCCTCGTGTTATTGCGGCAACCACGCCGTGGCTTCAACTTCAATTAAGACGTCCGGACTAGGCAGCATTTCGCTGACCTGCACCACGGTGGAAACCGGCGGCGCATCGGGGAAAAATTGCTTACGCACCCGGCTGTAATGGGGAAAATGGTCGAGGTTGCGGAAGTACTGCACCAGTTTGAAGACATCGCTCATCTGACCGCCGGCGCTTTCGATGGTGGTGCGGATGCTCTCCAGCACGTACCAGCTCTGCGCCAGAATCGGCCCCTCTTTAATGTCGGTGGAGAACTCGCCGGTGCGGCCAAGCAGCTGTTGCGCCGCAGCGGGAATGTCGTCATAGCCGCGCACAATGGTGGCGGTTTGCGGGTTCACCGGAATAATGCCGGAGAGGAAAATGAAGTCGCCCGCGCGTCGCCACGCGGCATATTTCGCCAGCGGTTGTCCCGCTCCTGCATCAAGCGCCATCTGTTGTTTCTCCATAACGCACACCCCTTTTCAGCCGATAGCGCTGACGTTGACGCAACGGCCAGCTCGCCACATCGGCATGCGGAAAAACCACTAAATCATTGGCCAGCAGCGCGCGGCGTTGGCAGATCAGCGCCGAGGCCCGATCAAATGGCGCGCCCAGTTGCAGGCTTTGCAAACCGCTAAACAGCGTATCGAGCGGGTCGTAACTGCCAAACGGGCAGAACGCGTCCTGCACGTTATCAGCGCCGAGCAGCAGCGGAATGCCCTGCGCCTGCGCCTCTTTCACCAGCGTTAAACCGCGCAGACGCGGCGTGCGGTCAGGCACTGCATCCTGCAGCAGCAGATTGGTGAGCGGCAGCGCAATCAATGTCACATTGTGTTGCGCCAGCACGGCCAGAATCTGTTCTGCATCGTCTTGCTGCGATAGCGCGCAGCTATGGCTGCAGGTAATCGCGCCGCTAAACGGATGCTGCTGCAAATAGTGCGCCAGCCAGCGTAATCCCTGCGCCTCAACGTTAAGTTCTTCATCAATATGCAGATCGATATCCAGCTGCCACAATTCGGCGGCCTGCATCAGATGCTGAAACGCCTGCGCATCCCAGTTGCTGCTGTGAATAAAACCGCCTAACAGCGCGCCGGGACCGCTGGTCGCGACCTGCGCAGCGATATGCTGCGCATCGCTGGCATCGGCGAAAAAGGTGAGTGGCGCGAGGGCCACGCGCTCGATGCTGCACAGCGGATGGTGCAAGTCGCCAATCACTTGCCACGCTAACGGTGCATCGATAGAGAACCAGTCGATGTGGGTGCGCAGCAAACCAACCCCGGCTTCCACCGCCCAGCGCAGCGCCTGGCTGGCGCGCTGCTGTAAATCCTCGGCGTTCCAGTGCGCGCGGTCCTGATGCATGGCGGCAATCGCTGCCAGCAAACCAGGCTGTTGCGCCGGGCTGCGCTCGATAGTGAAAGTTTTATCCAGATGCGCGTGCGGCTCGATAAACGCGGGTAGCACCAGCGCGCCGTTAAGCGGCAGATAATCAGCGGGTGCTGCTGCGCTGTCGGGTTCGAATTGCAGGCCTGTGGCGTGGAAATGTAAGGTCGCCAGCTGCGGTTGATTACTCGTTTCAGGCCAGTTTTCTGGCAGCAGCCAGCGGGGTAAACGTGCGCCGGTCGCACCCGCATAGCCGCTCATAGATCCAGTACCAGCAGCGGAGAATGGGCGCGCGAGCAGCACAATACGATGCAATTATTGGCGGCACGCTCTTGCTTACTCAGCACCTCATCGCGGTGATCCGGTTCGCCTGCCAGTACGCCGGTGATACAGGAACCACACATACCTTGCTCGCAGGAAAGCGGTAATTCGAGTCCTGCATTCTCAAGCACTTCAGCGATAGTTTGTTGCGCGCCCACGGCAAAGCGTGCGCCGGAGGAGGCGATCTCCACCTCGAACGCACCGCCCGCCGTCACCGTCGTTTTGGGTTGGAAGCGCTCGCTGTGCAACTGTGCTTCCGCCCAGCCGAATTGAAACGCGAGCTGCTGCAGATGATCCATAAAGCCTACCGGACCGCAGAACACTAACGCCGCGTTCTCTGGCTGGGTAAGATCGTCGGGAATGCGCTGACGAAGGCTATCGCCTTCGCTGCTGTAGTGAATGACGACGCGAGCGCCGAGTTTGCTCAGGCGTGGGCTGAAAGCCAGCTCGTCGGCGCGTTTCAGGTAAAGGTGCAGGGTGAAATCCGCCTGACGCGCGGCCAGCGTTTCGGCCATCACCAACAGCGGCGTCAAACCGATACCGGCGGCAAACAGTAGCGTGCGCGGCGCCTGTGGCAGCGGGAAGTGGTTGCGCGGGGCGGAAATCTGTAATTCATCGCCGACTGTCAGCTCGTTGTGCAGCCAGCGCGATCCGCCGGTTGAACGCAGATCCAGACGCACGCAGATTTCATAATGATCGGCTGGCGCAGAGCAGAGCGAATACTGGCGTTTGCCGCCGTCGGGAATCAGCACATCAATATGCGCGCCCGGCGTGAAGGCGGGCAGCGGCTGGCCGTTGCGACTCGCCAGCGTCAGTAACACATTGCCTGCACCGTTGAACTGCTTTGCGATGACGGTGACGGCGAGAAAATTGGATTTCATCATCTTTCTGCCTGAGCAGGGATGTCGTCGGCTGCGAGGCCGCGCAAACCCTTGTTTTTATCATGGCAGCGATTATTATTTTGCCCTTGTGTAAGCGTCCATCTGTTTAATTCGCATGATGCGTTGCAAAAAAGAGAGCACCCCTTATGTTCGCCTTCTCCCGATTTCTGCTCTATTTCACTGAAGTGGCCCGCCAGGGTTCGCTGCGTAAGGCTTCTGAGGTGCTGCATGTCTCGGCATCGTCGATTGATCGGCAGATCCTGCGCGTCGAAGAACAGCTGGATATGCCGCTGTTCGAGCGCCATCCATCAGGATTACGTATGACCGCAGCGGGTGAGATCCTGCTGAATGCGGCCAAAAACTGGCAGCGGGATTTTGGCCGCGTCTGCACACAGTTGGATGATTTACGCGGATTGCGCCACGGTCATGTGCATATCGCCACCATCGATGCGATTAATCGCGGTTTCTTCTCTTCGATCCTGCAACGCATTCGCAGCGACTATCCCGGCATCTCCTTCACGCTGACCACCATGAGCAATATCCACATCGCCAATGCGTTGACGTCGGGCGATGCGGATTTCGGCATCATGCTCAATCCGCAGAGTTCACGCGAGCTGCTGGTGAAGTCATTTGCCGATTTACGTCTGGGTATTGTGGTGAGCAGCCAGCATCCGCTGGCCCAGCTGGAGTCGATCCGCTTTAGCCACTGCGAATCCTGGCCGTTTATCGTGCCCGCCGCGCCGCTGATGCTGGCCGATCCACTGGAGGCGCTGATCAACAGTTCGGGCATTAAGATCAATGAAGTGGCGCGCACCAATAACATTCATATGTTGCGTTCGCTGGTGCGCGATGACGTGGGAATTAGCCTGATGTGCTGGCTGGATATCGTCGATGAGTATCGGCGCGGCGAACTGAAGTTTATCCCGCTGATCGATACGGTGCTGAAGCCGTTTACTCTGTCGCTGTGTGTTGCGCCGCAGCGCCAGCTTTCGATCGCCGCTTCGATGATGCTGCGCGAGCTGGAGTCGTTTTTTGCGCTGATGCAGAGTGAGGAGCTGCTGGCGTAAATGGTCGCCATGAATGGCGTAATGCCGCTCAGTTAAGCACAGAGCGACTTTCGTTCGCCATGTGCTGAGGTA
>NZ_DALYOQ010000066.1:0-1975 GCF_031974595.1 Pantoea sp. CTOTU46764
GCCCGTTCGACGCCGAAATATGTCTTGCCAGATAACTGGCAAGACGGTATCTACGTTAAAAAATTGCCCCCACGTTTTATCACATTCTCTGTGGTTTAAACCGCAGCGCCATCACCATCAGCAACACAATGCCCACGCTCATGATTATCCACGCACTATCGAGCGAGGCGGCGCGGTCACGCACGATGCCAGCGACCAGCGGCATCAACGCCGCCAGCAAATAACCGCCGCCCTGCACGAAGGATAGCAATGCGCCCGCTTCTTCCGGCGTGTGCGCATGATCAAGCGTGACGATCAGCGAGAGCGGGAACAGCGCGCCGATGCCCAATCCGAGCAGCAATGTAGACAGCCACGCCTGCGCGCCGCCCAGCGTTAGCAAACTGATCAATCCCAGCAGAATCAGGGTTAACACCACCAGCAACGGGCGGCGGCGATCGCGTAAGCGATGGATCAGCGCCGACAGCATAAAGCCCGCAGCCACTTCCGTCAGCGTCAGCGCGCCCAACACGTAACCGCTCTGATCCGGTCGCCATCCGTGCTGCATATAAAACGGCGGCAGCCACGCCAGCACTAGAGTGTACGCACCGGTGCCAATACCAAAGAAGATCATCAACAGCCAGGCGCGCGTTGAGCGAGCGGCGCGTGGAGGTTGATTGCTGTGTGTCGGCGCGATGCCGCGTGAAATCGTCAGCCACAGCAACAGCGCGATGATTGCGGGCACCACCGGAATCGCCAGCGTTAACGCTAAACCTTGCGCATTGGCCAACGGTGCAGCGCTGGCAGCGGCAATCGCTGCACCCGCCATAATTCCGGTGGTGAATAGCGCCATCAGCGTGCCCGCTTTCGCACCGAAGTAACGTTTGATCTGCGCTGGCATTAAGGCCTGAATCAATCCGATACCGCACCCCGCCACCAGCGCGCTGGTAATCAACGCTGTGGCAGATTGGTCGAATCCACGCGCGATACTCGCCAGCGCCAGCAACAACAATCCAACAGCGATACCGCGCACTTCGCCAAGCCGATGCAACAATAGCGGACCCGCCAGCGCCGCTAATCCCATCATGATCACCGGCAACGTGGTGAGTAGGCTAAGCTGCATGGCACTAAGCTGCGCGTCGCGCTGCAGTAGCGTAAAAAGCGGCCCCATCGCCGCCATAATCGGCCGTAAATTCAGTGCGATAATAAAAACCAGTAAGGCAAACATCCCAACCGCAGGTAAAGTACGATTCACTTTGCATCTCCTTGCACATTAAAAGTATCTTAACGTTAAGATACTTTTCGGAGCAGCAATAGCCCATGCGCACAAAGCAACAAATGGTGATGAGATATGGTCGCCATAAATGCCGCGTTTTTCGGTCGCCATAAATGGCAACCCTACAAAAGATTGGCGCGTTTTTCGTAGGGTGCGCATTCATGCGCACCTTCTTACATCAAACTCAGGAGTTAGCCGCTTGACCGATCACGTCGATTTTGTAGTTGAACAATGGGCCAGCGCGATGCCGGAGTTGGATGCGTCATCAATGACGGTTTTTGGCCGTATGCTGCGCATCATGCAACATCTGGCGAAAACCCGCGCTGAAGCGCTGGCACCGTTTGGTTTTCGCGACGGCGAATTTGATGTGCTGGCGACGCTGCGACGCGCAGGCGCCCCCTATCGCTTGTCGCCCACGCAGCTGTATAAATCGTTGCTGGTGACATCGGGCGCGATGACCAATCGGCTCAATCGGCTGGAAGAAGTGGGTTCGATTGTGCGTGTTGCCGATCCCGAGGATAAGCGCAGCATGCTGGTGGCGCTCACCGATGGAGGCTTAGCAAAGATCGAGCAAGCGCTGCTGGTGCATACGCAAACGCAAAACAGTTTGCTGGCCACGCTGGATGCCTCGCAGCAAGCACAGTTGAAAACCTTGCTGAGTCAGTTATTGGTGGCAACTGAAGCGGAAAAGTAAAAACGCTGTTGCTGATGCGTCAAATAATG
>NZ_DALYOQ010000066.1:1985-27347 GCF_031974595.1 Pantoea sp. CTOTU46764
TTAAATTAAACGTCCCGCCAGATATATTTACGGATTAGAGATGAGCAATAAATATGCCCCATCACAGATTTTTCTTCATTGGTTGACCTTCCTGTTGGTCGTCACTGCGTATTGCACCATGGAATTTCGTGGATTGGCGACGCGCGGTTCGTGGCAAGGCTTTGCCATGATCATTGGTCACTTCAGCGCTGGAAGCTGTGTGCTGGTGATTATGCTGTCGCGCATCCTGCTGCGTTTTCGTCATCGCAGCCCGGCAATTGTGCCCAAACCACCGCACTGGCAAACCGGGCTGGCGCATCTGATGCATCTGGCGATCTACGTGTTTTTCATCGTCTTACCGACGCTGGGGATTCTGTCGCGTTTCTATATGGGACGAACCTGGTGGATTTTTGGTATTCCGATGCCGGTGAGTGGCGATCCTGATCCGGATTTCGCCGATACGATTGCGGGGTGGCATGAAACCCTCGCGCCATATGGTTACTGGCTGATCGGCATTCACGCCGTTGCCGCGCTGGCACATCATTATCTGTTTAAAGACAACACTTTAATGCGCATGATGCCGTCGCGTCGCTCACGTTAAAAAAGTTACAGTGTCACTAAAGTGTCAGACTAAAGCTGTCATCCAGCAACGCCAGAATCTCGCTATCCGGCAAGCCGTTCTCCAGCGTGATGCTCAGCCAATGCTCTTTGTTCATGTGGTAAGCCGGATAAACGCCGGGCAACTGGCGCAGCGACCCAATCAGTTCAGGTCGTGCTTTGATGTTCATCACGTCAATTACCGGCCCATCCGGTAAACCGAGTTTGTGACTTTCCAGCGGGAACACCAGCGCAAACCATTTGCGGTGCCGCGGATGACGCAGCACCGCATATTCACTGTGCTTTTTCCACGGATAATCGGGTTCTACCTGATAGTGCTGAATGATGTAGTCGAACAGCTGCTGGCGTTGCATGCATCCTCCGTGGTGAACGCGGGATAAGGGCCGCCGAAGATGGCGGCCCTGAGACTTTATAAAGCTGAAGCAAACGTTGCCAGTGTTCGATTAAAACGCGCAGGTTCTTCGATAAATGGCGCATGGCCAGAATCGGCAAACATCTGTGTCTGAATGCGCGAATTGATACCCTTTACTCTGGCGAGAGATGCAGCAGGATTCACCAATGCATCATGCTCACCGTAGATGAACAGCAGCGGCACACGCACATTTTTTACTCCTTTTTCTAATGCAATGGTCATGGTGGGCACCGCTCGTTGCATGGGCCACGCAGCCAGCGCGGCGTTGGCCAGCAGGCGTTCAAAGGTGGTGCGGTCAGGTTGCTGGTAAAAACATAGCTGCAGAAAGGCCCGCTCGCCATCCAGATGTGTTTTCAAATCACTTGCCGTCATTGCGCCATATACGTCATGCGCCGGAATCAATGTGGGATTGAGCTCTACCACACCGTCGACGTAGATAGCGCCACTGATATTACCGTCACCATAGGCCGCCAGGTAGTTGGTGATCACCGCCCCGCCCAATGACCATCCGACTAATAACGGCTTATTGGCATGGCTTTGATTAATTACTGCGCGGAGATCGTCGGCCCAGCGTTTCCCATCGCGGTAAGCTGATTCTTGTTCTGGCTTGTCGGATAAACCGTGCCCACGCATATCGAATGTAATCAGCCGATAGCGTTGCTGTAACTGCGCGTCACTGATCTGTTTTTCCCAGTTTAAGTGGCTGCCAAGCAAACCATGAATAAACACAATAGGTAAACCATCAGGATTACCTGATTCCTGTACTGCCAGCTTCACGCCATCTGGCGCGGTAATGGAGTACTGCTTCTCAGCGGCAAACAGCGTGGCAGAAAAGAGCATGAGAACGCCGATAAACATTGTGCGTTTAAAAAGTAACAGCATAAAAAATCTCCTTAAATGAATGATTCCCGGCTATCCTGAACCCTGACACTGATGTCAGAGTCAAGCCGCTTTATGGGGAGTCACTTATGCAGTTATCAATTGGAGAGCTGGCAAGAGAGACAGGTGTGAGCGTGCGCGCCATTCGTCATTACGATCGCCATCATCTGCTAACTTCAACACGTGCCTGCAATGGATACCGTTTTTTCCCGCCACAGGCGATCACCCAGGTGCGCCAGATTCAACGGCTCATCAATACCGGTTTCAGCATTGCCGAAATCTGCTCTTTTCCGGATTGTATGCGCATGATCGAAGGGGCAGCATTCTGCCCGGAAACTCAGGCTGTGCAATATAAGCGACTGGCGGATATTGAACGCCAAATTAGTGAACTCGAATCTCGTCGGGCATTGCTGATGGCCACGCTGGCTGAAGGCATCACCCGATGATGCGGTTTTATTAACAGTGCGGTCAGTAATGTTCTTTGCGGATAAATTTTTGCGCTAAATCAGCGCTCTTAGACCAGGGAAGTGAATGATGTTCCATCTGATTTTCAGCATACCGAGCTGGTATGTGATCGCCCGATTTTTGTTCCCGTTAGCCATGCCCTTGCTGTTAAAAATCATCCTTTCTCTGCTGGTGTTGCTGGCTTCGCAATATCTGCTGGTGAGCCGTTTTACCTCTGGCAGCATGTTCTCGCCGGAAATGCCGCGCGCCATCGTCATCCTGTTCAACTGGGGTTTCAGCGCCGTTTTATTCCTCGCGCTGACGCAGTTTGTGATTGATGTAGTGGCGCTGGTTTCACTGTTGTTCCGCCATCCGTTCGAAATCGTGCCTGCGGTGCGTTATGTGGCGGCGGCGTTTGCCTTGATTCTTGCCACGGTTGGCGTTTATCAGGCTATCCGCGTGCCGCCGATCAAAGATGTGACCATTGAGATTGACAACCTTCCGCGCGAATTCGAAGGCTATCAACTGTTGCAGTTGACCGATATGCACATCACCAAACTCTTCAACGAGAAATGGACGCGCGCGCTGGTGCAAAAAGCCATGACGCTGGATGTCGATCTGATTCTGGTCACCGGCGATGTGATTGATGGCACGCTGCAGAATCGTCGCGCGGACGTCGAGCCGTTGCGCGGATTACATGCCCGCGATGGCGTGTTTGCTATCACCGGCAATCACGAATATTTCTTTGAGCAGGAGCGCTGGACCGCGCATCTGGCATCACTGGGTCTTGAGCCGTTACTCAATCGTCATACGGTGATTAAGCGCGATAACGCCGAACTGGTGATCGCCGGCATGCCGGATACGTCAGCAGCACGACGTGGCGCAGTTGGCCCCGATTTGGAACTGGCGCTGGCCGGTGCGCCGGAAAACGCTCCGGTGATCTTGCTCGACCACCAGCCGCGTAACGCGCGTCAAAACGCGCTCAAAAACATCGATCTGCAACTCTCCGGCCATACGCACGGCGGCCTGATTGTTGGCTTTGATCGCCTGTTTGCCAAACCCAACGCGGGCTTCGTGTCGGGTTTGTATCAGGTCGACGGCATGCAGCTCTACGTCAACAATGGCACCGCGCTCTGGCCAGGCATGGCGGTGCGTTTGGGCCGACCATCGGAGTTGACCCGCATTACGCTAAAGCGCAAACCGTAACGCGCTGTTTAAGGTTGTGGGATTGTCCGCGAGGCATCCCATAACCTCATCATCTGAGCGATTCCCCGCTCAATTTCGGCGAGAGGGACGTCATCCCGCGCCAGCGTCGAGATGCCCAGCATAAAGCTGTTGAAGCTGACCGCCAGGGAAAGCGTCTCTTCCTCATCTCTCAATTCACCGCTGCTGATCCCTCTTTCAACGCAATGCTTGATCCCTTCACGAGTACGCATCCGCGATGCTTCAAGCGGTTTTAACACGTGGCGGTTTTCATCGGAGCAGGAAGACATCACGCTTAGCGCAACCATACATCCGCGCGGATGCGAAGGATCGTACTGCATTCTGGCGGAGTTGAGCAGCGCAGTTTCCAGCGCCTGGCGTCCGGGCACGCTGCTATCCCACAAGGCTTCCGTGACCTGAGCATGGGTTTGCAAATAACAGTTCACGGTTTCAGCAAAGAGTGCCTCTTTCGATCCAAACGCGGCATAGAAGCTTGGCGCGGTGATGCCTTTACCTATAGAGGCTTTGAGCTGCGCCAGCGAGGTTGATTCATAGCCGTTCTCCCAGAAAAGGTGCATCGCTTTGATCACCGCTTCATCCCGGTCAAATTGTCTTGGTCTGCCTGTTCTCATCATCACATCCTCCGCCATTTATACTAATCGATACAGAATTCATTGACAACGCACAGCTCGCCTCCGCAATATAAATACCGATCGATACATATATTCATGGCGCTTCGCGGCGCTGTTGCAAATCAAGAGCAGGCTAAATAATGAATTCAACGTTTAAGCACGAAGAAGCCCAACGGCTGCCAATCATGGCGCTTTTGGCGCTCGCGATGGCAGGTTTTATCTGCATCCTGACTGAAACCATACCCGCCGGATTGCTGCCACAAATCAGTCAGGGGCTTAATATTTCCCCCTCGCTGGCCGGTCAATGGGTTACCTCCTATGCAGCCGGTTCGCTACTGGCCGCGATTCCGCTCACATTGCTGACCCGAAGCTGGTCGCGCCGGGTTGTGCTGCTGAGCACCGTGTGTGGATTTCTGCTGTTTAACACTCTTACCGCCGTCTCTTCTGACGTTGTCATCATCTTAATAGCGCGATTTTTTGCTGGTGCGTCAGCCGGTTTGGCGTGGAGTCTGATTGCGGGCTATGCGCGAAGAATGGTGGTTCCATCGCTGCAGGGACGCGCATTGGCGCTCGCCATGGTGGGCACGCCAATCGCTCTTTCACTCGGTGTTCCGGCAGGCACATGGATGGGTTCGTTGCTGGGATGGCGTCTGACATTTGCCGCCATGTCGGGTCTCTCTCTCATTCTTATCGGCTGGATTTTGCTGGCCGTGCCGAACCATCCCGGCCAATCTGCCACGCAAAAAATGCCGCTCGGCGCAGTATTACGCCTCCCCGGCGTAAGTGCCGTGCTCGGCGTGGTGCTGACCTGGATGCTGGCGCATAACATTCTCTACACCTACATTGCACCGTTCATTGCTTCAGCCGGTCTGGCTGATCGCGTGGATGTGGTGCTGCTGATCTTTGGTATTGCGGCATTGGGGGGAATATTCATTACCGGTAAGATCATTGATACGCATCTGCGCAAAGCGGTGCTGCTGTCACTCTCCATCTTTGCTGCGGTGTCGGTGATTTTTGGTCTAAGTACGCCAACACCCGCCGTGATCTATGCGGGCATAGCCGTTTGGGGACTCACCTTCGGCGGTGCCGCGACGCTGCTGCAAACGGCTTTGGCAGATGCCGCCGGCGAATATGCCGATGTCGCGCTCTCCATGAATGTCGTCACCTGGAACAGCGCTATCGCCCTCGGCGGTTTGACCGGCGGAATGTTGCTGGAACATGTCGGCTCCCAATCTTTTCCGTGGGCGATTCTGCTATTGCTGTTGGTCGCGTTGGGAATTGCGCTGCGTGCTAAGCAGGGTTTCCCGGCTGCGAACAGCCGGCAAACCGGCATGACACCGGTGGCTTAGCGTAAACATACATTGCACATGCTGTAGCGGCGCGATTTATCGCGCAAATAATTGCGCCGCTACGATTCGTGAACTCGGTAATTTACGCTTTCGCAAACGCTAACAAATCGGGGTTAATCTGCTCAGGATGCGTCGCGAACATACCGTGCGACAAGCCTGGGTAGGTTTTCAGCGTGCCCTGTTTCAGCAGCTTAATCGCCTTATGCGCCGAATCATTAATCGGCACCACCTGATCGTCTTCCCCGTGCAGCACCAATACTGGCACGGTTATCGCTTTTAAATCTTCGGTAAAATCGGTTTCCGAGAACGCAGCGATACAGTCGTACTGCGCCTTAGCGCCGCCCGCCATGCCCTGACGCCACCAGTTATCGATCAAGCCCTGACTGACTCTCACTCCCGGACGGTTGAAACCATAGAACGGACCCGCTGGCACATCGATAAAGAACTGCGCGCGGTTGGCTGCCAGCGCCGAGCGAAAACCGTCAAACACCGATTTCGGTAAACCTTCCGGATTGGCGTCGGTTTGCAACATGATTGGCGGCACGGCGCCCATCAACACCGCCTTCGCCACGCGGCCTGGCTCAGCGTGCGCTACATAACGCGCCACTTCACCGCCACCGGTTGAGTGACCGATATGGATAGCGTTGCGTAGGTCCAGCGCGTTAGCCAGTTCTGCCACGTCGGCGGCGTAAGTGTTCATATCGTTGCCGCTAGCGGTCTGATCGGAACGGCCATGGCCGCGACGGTCGTGGGCGATAACGCGATAACCTTGCGCTAAGAAGAACAACATTTGGTTGTCCCAGTCATCGGCGCTTAACGGCCAGCCGTGGTGAAACACCACCGGTTGGGCATTTTTCGGGCCCCAGTCTTTATAAAAGATTTTGGTACCGTCTTGAGTGGTGATGATGCCGTTGCTCATGAGTAAGTCCTCTGTATGTGATTGTCTGCGTTCGATGGGCTTATTGTCATGGAAAGCGGCAACGGCTAATATTGTCAAATATGACACATTAAGGGCCGTAACTGACAAATGATAAAAACTGATGAAAGCAGCGTTGTCGCGGAGATTGGCTTAGTGATCTATCCCGATTGCCAACTCGCGGCGATATATGGCTTAACCGATATGTTCAGGATTGCTGCGGAATGGGCCGAGAATATATCGGGTGAAGAGCGCAAGCGGACGATTCGTGTCTCACATTGGCAGATTGATGCGCACAGCGATCACATGGTTTGCGTCTGGGATAGCCATCCCGATACAGCACATCGCCTGAGCCACGTGATTGCGCCGCCAAGTCTGGTGGTGCCAGCGAAAATGGTGCCCATGAAGGTGCCCGCCAATTGGATGAGTAAGCTTTATGACGCAGGCGTAACACTCTGTTCGGTGTGCGCCGGTGCCTTTGTGCTGGCCGAAACCGGACTGATCGATCATCGTCGCGCCACCACGCACTGGGCCTTTGCACAGACGCTGTCGGAGCGTTTTCCTGCGGTAGACGTCGCGGTGGAAAATATGGTGATTGACGATGGCGACATTATTACCGCCGGTGGGATTTTGGCGTGGACGGATTTGGGTTTAACGCTGATCGAAAAAGTGCTCGGCACCGGCACCATGCTGGCGACCTCACGCTTTTTACTGATCGACCCGCCGCGACGCGAGCAAAGCACCTATTCGGCATTTATCCCCAATTTCGATCACGGTGATAGCCTGATTCTGCGCGCGCAGCATCATCTTCATGCCCATGTTGCCGAGCAGCACAGCATTGAGAGCATGTCGGCGCTGGCAAGCATGACGCCACGTACTTTTCTGCGCCATTTCCAGAAAGCGACCGGCCTGCGACCAACGGATTATTTGCAGCAGGTACGCATTATGAAAGCGCGCGACGCGCTGGAGCTGAGTAATCGTTCGGTCGATCAGATCGCCTGGGAGATCGGCTACAGCGACCCTTCCGCTTTCCGCAAAATTTTCCGCAAGCTCACCGGCGTCACGCCCGGCCAGTATCGGCAGCGGTTTGGTACCCGACAACATAATTAACGCCCATCACAGCAGGAAAATTGCCGTTTTCCTGCCATGATTACGTTCGTCCCGTTCCGATTACTTGCTAAGGATTTCTATGCCACTGCGTTCGCTTCAGGCTCTGTGTCTGGTTAACTTTTTTATGGCTGACGTACGAGATGGTCTTGGGCCTTTTCTCGGCATATTTCTGACAGAACGCCACTGGAATGCAGGAGATATTGGCTGGGTGATGACCGCCGGTGGCCTTGCAGGGCTGGTTGCCACCCTGCCGGCGGGTTTAGCCACAGACGCTACTCGCCATAAACGATCGTTGCTGCTCATAGGTTCACTCCTGATCACCCTATCCACCTTACTGCTGTGGTATTTCCATCAGGGATGGATCGTGGTTTTATCGCAGATTGTGACTGGCCTTTCCGCCGCGCTCATCGCGCCGATGTTGACGGGTATTACCCTTGGCCTGGCCGGTCCGCAAGGATTCAGCCATCAAATGGGGAGAAATGAAGCCTTCAACCACGGCGGTAATATGACAGCCGCCATTATTGCGGGTGCTTCCGTGTGGTTGTGGGGCACGGGTGCGGTGTTTGTACTCATGACAACGATGGCGCTGTGTGCAGGTGCAGCCGTGCTGGCTATTCGCCATAATGACATCGATAACCTTGCCGCGCGCGGGCTTTCTGGCAGCGAATCGGTTAGCAACGTCCCACGTCTTTATCAGATTGCCCGTAATCCTGCCGTCATTATTACGGGAGTTACGCTGTTACTCTTCCATCTTGGCAATGCCGCGCTGTTACCTATGCTGAGCCTGCGGGTGGCGGCAGCACACAATGCAGCCATCAGCCCCGGACTTTATGCTGCCGCCACGGTGGTTATTTCACAATGTGTGATGATTCCCATGGCGCTGTATGCTGCACGTCACGCACCGCGTTTTGGCTATCCCGTGCTGATCACGGCGGCGCTGCTGGTGCTGCCGTTACGTGCGTTGATTGCCTCCGCTTTTGACGGCGCTTATTTCATGATTCCGGTACAGATTCTGGATGGCGTAGCGGCGGGTCTGCTGGGCGTGGCGGTGCCGGGTTATATCGTGAAGGTGCTCGAGGGCAGCGGACATACCAATGCCGGTCAGGGCTTTATCATGCTCATGCAGGGCATCGGCGCGGCAATGAGTCCCGCGTTGGCGGGAAACATAGCCGCAGCCTATTCCTATCGCAGTGCATTTGCCGTGCTGGGCGCGATCGCCCTGGCGGCGCTGATCACCTGGTGGATAGGCAGCCGTTATTCAGAGAAAAACGGCGTGCCACGCTCAGCGCGTTCTTAGCTAAGGCTCGATTAACTCAGCTGGAAACGCCCAACGGTGTTCGCCAGCTGCGAGGCCTGATCTTCCAACGAACTGGCGGCGGCAGACATCTCCTGCACCAGCGCGGCGTTTTGCTGCGTGGTGCTGTCCATCTCGTTCACCGCGATGGTCACCTGGCTGATGCCGCGCGCCTGCTCATCGGACGCAATCACAATTTCACCAATGATGGTGCGCACTGAATTCACCGCCTGGGTCATCTCCTGCATGGTTCTACCGGCATCCTGCACCAGCTGCACGCCGCTGCCGACGCGCTGCGTGGATTCTTCAATCAGCGCGCCGATATCTTTCACCGCATTGGCGCTGCGCTGGGCCAGATTACGCACTTCCGACGCCACCACAGCAAAGCCGCGCCCTTGTTCCCCGGCGCGTGCCGCTTCTACTGCGGCGTTCAGCGCCAGAATATTGGTCTGGAAGGCGATGCTGTTGATGATGGCGGTGATGTCACCAATCTTCTTCGCGCTATCGTCGATCTGCGCCATGGTTTGCACCACTTCGCCCACCAGCGTTTCACCGCGGCTGGCGATATGCGTGGCATTGTCGGTCAACGTTGTTGCCTGATGCGCGTTGGTGGCGTTGTGTTTCACCGTGGCGGTGATCTGCTCCATGCTGGCGGCCGTTTGCTCCAGCGCGGCAGCTTGCTGCTCAGTGCGCGAGGCCAGATTGAGGTTGCCGCTGGCGATTTCACCCGCGCCCTGACGCACCGACGAACTGGCATCCTGAATCTGTCCCACGATATCGCGCAGCTGGTTTTGCATGGTATGCAGCGCATAGAACAAGCTGCTGTTATCGCGACCTTTAAGCGTGATGATGTTATCGAGTTTGCCATCGGCGACGGCCAGCGCGATGGTCGCGGCTTCCAGCGGTTCGCCACCAATCGGCTTCAGCACTTTGCGGCTGAACAGCATACCCAGCAGCGTACACACCACCAGAATGCTGATGATCATCAGGATCACCGCGTTGATCATTTGACGATGTGCCGCAGCCATTACCTGGCTGACCGGCGCAACCACGCCGAGATACCATTTCTGATCGCTGTTACCAATTACCACCGGCTGCCACGTCACCAACACATCTTCACCCAGCAACGCATCATGATGCTCCATCACGCTGCTGCTGAAATTGTTGGTATCGCCTTTCCACGGCTTGCTGGTCTGGCTTTTATCCGGATAAGAGACCACATTGCCCGCGCTGGAGAGCAACATCGCATAGCCGCTGCCTTCCCACGGTTTGATTTTGTTGACCTTCTCCTGCAGTGCCGCCACCGAGGTCAGCAGCGTCGGCACACCGTTGTAGGCGTAGCTGTATGGCTCGATCAGCATGTCTTTCTGGCTTTTTTGTGGCAGCAGATAGTAATCGCCCTGACCCGGCGTGAAGATGGAGGTCAGCGGATGCAGGTTGAATTTGCCGCTTTGATCGCGGTCGACAAAGAACGCATAGCGCCCTTTGGGTGCCGCGTTGGGTTGGGTGGCAAACTCCGCGTCACGTCCGTCGAAGGCGTTCTCTTCAAAGATCACCGAGATCGACAGATAATCAGGATTATCGCGCAGCGCAGATTCCATCAGCTTATCGGCGACTTTACGATCCTGAATTCCCGCCGCTGGCAGCGCAATCAGGCTGTGGCCGAGGTTGTGCGCCACATCGCGCGCATAACTGAGCTGATGCTGAATTTGCAGCGCCTGGCTTTGCGCTATCTGCTGCAGGTAGTTTTCAGCCAGCGACTTTTGTTCATTACTGGATTGCCAGCTAAGCACGCCGATGGTCACGGCAAAGCCGAGCGTGATGGTTAAGGCGCCCGTCAGCAGCATCTGCGTGCGGGTGCTCATTTTTTTCTTAGGTGATGCGTGTTTGGCCATTATGGCGCTCCTGGAGTTGACACTTTTCGGTAATCAGAACCACTCCCTGTGCGCGTACATCCCTTTGAACACTTTATCGGCGCGCAGCGGGGGAACTTGATGGCGACATATTAAACTCCGTAGGGTCGCCACTAATGGCAACCGGCTTTAGGCCAGCGCCCGCTCCCTTCTGGTCAATGAGCCGAATAAAGGCTATTATTCAGCTCACTATATGAGCCGAATATCAACCCTATTCAGCTCATGCAATTCAGGAGTGAGCTTATGATGTGGATTTGGCAGCAGCCCGATTGGCCGCGGTTTCGCTGGCAGGATGAAAAAATACTGCCGCGCCTGCGCCAGTTGCAGCAGCAACGCGGCGTCTTGCTGGGCCGCGCCAGCGTGCAAGACAATAGCGAACAACAAACGCTGGATACGCTGCTAAGCAATATCCTCTCTTCTTCAGCGATTGAAGATGAGCGCGTCAACGCGCAGTCGGTACGATCTTCGCTTGCCCGCCGTTTGGGCGTTTCGCTCGATCAGCCTTACCCGGTTTCCGAACGTTCAGAAGGTTTGGCAACCATGATGATGGATGCCATTACGCAACGCGATCAGGAATTAACGTTGGCGCGTATATGTCAGTGGCATCGCTGGCTGTTTCCCGAAAGTGAATGGACCATTAAGCGGTTAAATGTCGGCACGCTGCGCGGCGATGAGCCAATGCAGGTGGTTTCAGGCCGTATCGATCGACCAACGGTACATTTCGAAGCGCCAGCACGCGCCGGGCTGGAAGCGCAGCTAGAGCAATTTAATGCCTGGTTTAATCACAGTCGCGAAGATCCGCTGCTCGATCCGCTGTTGCGCGCTGCGTTGTGCCACTTGTGGTTTGTTACGCTGCACCCGTTTGATGACGGTAATGGACGTATCACGCGCGCCCTCACAGATTTGGCGCTGGCGCAGGCTGATAGCCAGAGCATCCGTTTGTATGCCATGTCCGCATCGATTCTGGCGCGACGCGCCGATTATTACCGCATCCTGCAGGAGACGCAGCGCGGCGCAATGGACGTCACCGATTGGTTGCTGTGGTTTTGTGATGTGCTGAATGAAAGTCTTGAAAAGGCACTGGAAACCGTCACGCGCACGCAAAATAAAGCGCGCTTCTGGTTGATGCACAATGCAGCTGAATTGAGTGCCGAGCAAACCCGCGTGCTGAATCGCTTACTGGATGGCGGAGAACAGGGGTTCAGTGAAGGCATCAGCGCAGGCCAGTACCAGAAAGTGGCGAAAGTGAGTAAAGCTACCGCGACGCGACATCTGACTGAATTGCTGGCGAAAGGGTGTCTGGAGAAATTACCCGGCGGCGGGCGCAGCACGCGGTATCAGATTAAACATTGAGGGTGCGGAAGATAATCAGGTGCGCATCAATGCACACCTGACGAAACCAATTACGCCGCTTTAACGGCGCGAACTTTCTTTTCCGGTGCTGCCGTTTCCGCTTCGGTCTCGGTTTCCGCAGAAGCTTCAGGCGCTTGCGAAACCTCTCCCTTTACGCTTTCCGGCAGCTTGCTGGTGCGCAGGATATGCTGCACCGCGTCTTTCTGTTCAGCCAACAGCAGACCCAATGCTTCGGCCTGCGCTTCACCCAGTTCTGGCTGATGCTGCTGAAGCCAATCGGTGAAGGCGTCTGCCATATCCAGCATTTTGTCCCAGGCATCCGCGTCTTTTTTGTTGGCAAACGTCATTTTTTCTTCACCCTTTCTGACTACAACATATTTGGTTTCGACTGCCATGATGCACCTCGGTTAACTGTATTTATATACAGTATATTCTGATCAAACTTTTCCAGGCAATGACTTTCTGCCTTTAAGCCAGTAATTCTTCCAGAAACAGCGCCAACGCTTTGCGCGGATCGTCCTCTTCCGAGACGATCATCTCAATGCCCCACTGCCCCAACACCTCTTTCGCCACCGGATTATTGCGGTTGGTGAACAGGTACGATTTCGGACGCGCGGTAGCCAATCCGGTGCGGCCCCACATTTTTGTCAGGCGGTAGAATAACAGACGAATATTGAAATCGCTGATGCTGTAGCCCACAAACAACACCGAGTTGCCCATCACGTCGTGCGTGAGTTTGATATCCAGCGGCGAATCAAAATAGAGCCGTTCAAAGTAGCTGCTTTCATCTAGCACGATGGAAGTATCGTCGTCGAAATCACCATGTAACTTAATGATATGGCGCTTATCTTCGGTCAACGATACCAAATCCGCCGCATTCGCCACTTTGCTGTAAGGCACGTTGTGCGCTTCATGCGCCATCTCCAGCCAGCGATCGTAATTGGTGGTATAGATGCGTGAGAAGTTGCCTTGCGTGATCATGGTGTGGATTTCAGAACTGCGCACATCAATATCCGGACGATGCCATTCGCGATCCATCCAGCTGCGCAGCGGTCCCAGCGAGCCTTTACGTTGTTTGTAATACTCCGCCAACGACAAATGTGTGCCGTAGGTGTTGAAGATTTTCGGGTCGTAGCCCAGTTCTTTAGCCAGATGCGCAATCAGCTCATGCCATTCTGGTAAGCCCAGATTGCGCGAAATGCCCGCACCGGCAAACAGAATCAATTTACCGGCATCGTAGGCGCGTTTAAGCTCGGGTTTCATGCTAATCCCCGCGATGTTTTCAAAAAGGTAGCGAAGCGGTCCAGCGCCAGTCGACGCATCGAAATCTCATTTTTTAGCTCGCCCATTTCGGCGAAGGTTTGCGTATGCCCTTCCGGGATAAACACGCAGTCCCACTGAAATTCGCGTGGACCGGCAGGCTCGGTGGCGATGGTGCCGCGCAGTTCGCCTTCGAATTGATACATTTTCTGCCCGTCACAATAGCCGAGCACGGTTTTCGCCGTGACGCAGGGACTATCGAGACCGTTCACCAGTTTGGTGAAGCGTTCGGCGTTCAGGCGGCTCCAGAATATGCGCGTCAGCCCGGCTGGTAAGCCGTTCAGACCATCCAGATAGAGCCCGGTGTGCTCGACAAACAGCGGACGACCAATAATCGAGAACGCTTTGGTGAGCTTATCGCGCACCAGTTCGACCTCATTTTCAGTCTGAATCTCTTCAATACGGCGTGCGATGGGCAGCACTTCGACACCGACCGGCTCAAGGATGGTACGCACCTCGGCCAGCTTTAGCTCGTTGGCAGACAGGAATCGTATTTTCATTGCAATCAGTACGTTGAAAGTGGGTTTAAGCTCGGTAAAAGCCTCTCCGTTGGTAGTTGATTCTAACGTGCATACCGGGAACTGGGTAGGAACAATCAATTATTTAAGTAAACAAAACTATGACTTTCACCGGGCATGAATCTAAAATAATTATGCGCCGCTATTTGAAAAATATGACAAAGAAAAATGAGAACCTCAGATGATCTCTTATTTTAATTCCAGATATTCCATGCTAAGAGATTTGCCCTTCATTTTGCAGGGTGATAACCCAGAGAAAAAATTACGCTTAACGCTGCTGATTGCTGGATTTTCCAGCATCCTGGCGGGTTTTTATATGGTAGCGACTAATTTCATCAGGGGAGAAAATGGTGTCACAGCCTTATACTGCCTGAGTACCGTGATAGGATTTTATATTGTCCTTGCGGCTTTCAGTAACCGGCTGAACAAACATCTCTACCTCATCGTCCATACTTTGTTACTGATCATAATGCTGCTTTTCCTGCTGGATAATGGTCATGCGGTAGAGAAACACTCCGAGTACAATTATTTGGTGGCGTTAACCGTGGGTTCAGCATTGGTATTACGCCAGCAAACTACTTACTTAAGTAAAATATTCCCGATAATCTGCCTGGCGGTTTATCTCTTTTTTATTTCTACCGGATTAACATGGCAACATAGCGCCTTTGAGCTCAATATTCCGCATGAGTCCGGCTTTTATATCGTTAACTGCGCTGTGCCGATGATCGCACTCTTGTTGACGGCATTCACACTGCGTGGCAATTACTCTGAAACCGATTTAATCAAACGCGAACTTTCACAAGCTATCGAAAAAAACCAGCTGGAACTCTATTACCAGCCACAGGTGGATAACCATAAAAAACTGATCG
Organism: Pantoea sp. CTOTU46764; assembly: GCF_031974595.1. Classification (NCBI taxonomy): domain Bacteria; kingdom Pseudomonadati; phylum Pseudomonadota; class Gammaproteobacteria; order Enterobacterales; family Erwiniaceae; genus Pantoea; species Pantoea sp. CTOTU46764. The sequence goes on from NZ_DALYOQ010000066.1 coordinate 16,795, forward strand.
GCTTTGAAGCCTTGCTACGCTGGAAGCATCCTTCGAAAGGCTTTATCTCGCCAGAAGTGTTTATTCCCGTGGCCGAGAAAAGTGGTTTGATAATAGAGATTGGCAAATGGGTGATGGAACGCGCCTTGCAGCAAATCGCCGAATGGGATCGCGGTCAGTATCTCGGTGATTTGGTCTTTTCGATTAACATCAGTCCGCTGCAGTTAATACACCGCGATTTCACCCAGGATACCTTGTTGACGCTATCGCATTATAAAATCCGTCCAGAGCGCCTGAAGTTTGAAATTACTGAAACCACCTTTGTCTATGATCAAAAGCGCATTGGTGATGTGATCAGCCATTTTAGTCAGCTGGGTGTTAAATGGGCGATTGATGACTTTGGCGTCGGCTATTCATCACTTAAGTCGATCAGTGATTTTGCTATTAATGATATTAAGATCGATAAATCATTAATCATGCAGATTTTTAAAAACGAATCATCCGCCATAGTGGTGCAGAAAACCATCGAGTTATCGCGTGAAATGGGACTGAATGTGCTCGCCGAAGGCATTGAGAGTGAGGAGTATTTTACCTACCTGCGTGATAAAGGTTGTCATCTGTTTCAGGGCTACCATTTCGCCCGCCCGCTGCCGGTTGCTGATGCGCTGGTCTGGATCAAAAAAGCGAAAATATAACCCTCAGTTTTTATCGAAACGCCATTTATGGTGACCAGGTGCGCATAAATGCGCACCCTACAAAACCGCGTCATATATTCGTACGATCGATATCTATGCCGACGAGGTGCGCATTAATGCGCACCCTACAAACCGCGCCTTATATTCGTACGATCGGCATTTATGGCGACCAGGTGCGCATTAATGCGCACCCTACGAAAACCGCGCCATACCATTGTAGGGTCGCCATTTATGGCGACCGGAACAAATAATCACTGATAAACAATCCCCGGAGGATTTACCTGCGAGGTTTCCACCGCCTCTTCCTGTTCGCCCCAGCGTGCCAACACTTGTTTATATTCGCCGCTGGCAATCGCACCGTTGATCGCCTGCTGCAGCGCCACATCCAATCCATTGCCTTTTTTAGTGGTCACCGCCACCCACGCACGAAAAGGTCCGTGGCCGACGATTTTGGTTTGCCCGCGCGAAGCGACTTTCCATGCTGCCATCGCCTGCGGGCCAAACGAGGCATCGGCACGCCCGGAAAGCAGTGCCAGCGTGGCTGCCGCATCATCGTTGAGATAGATCGGCTGCACCGGCGCTAAGCCCTGCGCGCGGTTCTTCTCATCCCAGCTGAGTAAAATCCGCTCCTGATTGGTGCCTGATCCAACAATAATGCGCTTACCCGCCACATCTTCGCGGCCTTTAATCGCGGTGATTGCGCTGTTGGTTTTCACCGCAAATGCATGGTTATCCGCGCGATAGGTAGCGAAATCGAACTTCTTTTTACGCTCTTCGGTAACGGCAATATTGAACATCGCCACGTCGTAACGTCCGGCGGTGATGCCCAGCGGCCAATCTTCCCAGGCGGCTGGCACCAGTTTCAGTTTTAAGCCCAAACTATCCGCCAGCAGACGTGCAATATCCGGATCGCTGCCAATCAGCGTTTTATTATCCGACGCCCACAACCCGATGGGCGGCGAATTCATCGACGTGGTGGCAACGGTCAGATAACCCGGATTAACAAAGTGAAAACCCGCCGGAATTTTCGCGATAGCCTGTGGATTCGCCGCAATGTTAATTGGCGTTTCGTTGTTTTTGGCATCCAGCGTTTCTGCTGCGATGGCTGGCGCGCCTAACATCACTGTCAGCAACGCCGTAATCATCACGCGTTCCATTAAAGTACCCGCGCCAGAAAACGTTTGGTGCGCTCGTGGCGCGGCTGATTCAATACCTGATGGCTGCTGCCCTGCTCGACAATGCGGCCATCGACCATAAACACCACGTTATCCGCCACTTCTCGCGCAAAACCGACTTCGTGCGTGACAATCACCAGCGTGGTGCCGGAACGCGCCAGCTTTTTAATCACATCCAGTACTTCGCCCACCAGTTCGGGATCGAGCGCCGACGTCGGTTCATCAAACAGCATCACACGTGGGTTAAGCATCAAGGCTCGCGCAATGGCGATACGCTGCTGCTGGCCGCCCGACAAATGGCGCGGCCAGGCATCGGCTTTATGGCGCAGGCCAACCACATCCAGCAACTCACCGGCGCGATCGATCGCTTCACGGCGCGACAGCTGACGATGCGCAATCGGTGCTTCAATCAGGTTATCCAGCACCGTCAGATGCGGGAACAGATTGAAGTTCTGGAACACATAGCCAACGTTAATGCGCTGACGCAGAATCGCCTGCTCTTTCAGCTCATACAGTTTGTCGCCGCGCCGCTGATAACCGATGTAATCGCCATCGATCTGGATATAACCTTCATCGACGCGCTCCAGATGGTTGATGGTGCGCAGCAGCGTCGATTTACCCGAGCCGGATGGCCCGAGAATCACCGTCACCGACCCCGGTTCCAGCTCCAGCGACACATCATCCAGCGCTTTCAGTTTGCCGAACGACTTGCTCACGCCGGTGATGCTGATGGCGCCAGCGCTATGCAGATTGCGGTAATCAATGGCTTCGGACATGGGAAAGCTCCTCGGTAGCAGGTTTGGCGCTGCGGTTACGCCATTGACGCCAGCGCGACGGCTGCGGTTCACGGGTGACACTGCGCGCCAGCCAGCGCTCAACGCTGTGCTGCAGCAGTGACAAGACGGTGGTGATAATCAGATACCAGGCCGCGCCAACCATCAGCAGCGGAATCACCTGCTGCGTGCGGTTGTAGATCATCTGGATGGTGTAAAACAGTTCCGGCATCGCCAGCACGTACACCATTGAGGTGCCTTTGGCGAGGCTGATGATTTCATTAAAGGTGGTGGGAATAATCGCGCGCAGCGCCTGCGGCAGAATGATGCGAAAGGTGCGGCGCGTGGAGGATAATCCCAACGCCGACGCCGCTTCAAACTGGCCGTGATCGACACCCAAAAAGCCGCCGCGAATGATTTCGGCGCTATAGGCGCTCTGCACCAGCGTCAAACCAATCACCGCCGCCGGGAACTGGCCGAGCACGTTGATGGTCTGGAAGTGGCCCCACGACAGCGCGGTAAACGGAATGCCGAGCGACAGCGTGTCGTACAGATAGGAGAAGTTGTAGAGGATGATCAGTACCACAATCAGCGGCAGCGAGCGGAACAGCCAGATATAGCCGAACGCCAGCGTGCTAAGCAGCCATGATGACGAGAGACGCGCCAGCGCCAGCAAACCGCCGAAAATCAGGCTGAGAATGGTGCCAAACAGCGTCAGCAGCAGCGTTTGCCCTAAACCGCTCAGGATCACCGGATCAAAAAACCATTTGGCGAACACGCCCCATTCCCAGCGCGGATTAAAGGCAACAGAATCAATCACACTGGCCAGAATAAACAGCGCGACAATCGCGCCGACGGTACGTGCCGGATAACGCGCCGGCACCACGGTTAAACGTTGTGGTTCATTACTCATTGCAACTCCTTAGCTGGCCTGCGCCACGCTATGCACATCAATCACTTTCAGGAAGCGCAAGCGTCCATCGTGTGGCGGCTGGCTGTAGACTTCCATATCCTCCAGCAGCTCAAACTGCGGCTGATAACCGTGGCCGATATACAACTTCACCGCTTCCGGCTGGCGGAAACCGGTGGTGAGAAACACGCGCTGGTAGCCTGCACGCAGTGCGCGACGTTCCAGTTCCTGCAGAATCAGCAGCGCCAATCCCTGACGTCGTAGATCGCTGCGCGTCCAGATGCGTTTAAACTCAGCGGTCAACGCGTCATAAGGTTTGTACGCGCCCATCGCGATGATCTCGCCGTCACGCTCCAGCACGATAAACAGCCCACGCGGCGGCAAATACCATTCGGTCAGCTCAACCTCTTTTTGGCTGGTGAAGAACGCGCCGTAGCGCGCGCTGTATTCACCAAACAGTCCGGTCAAAATCGGCTGCAGCTCAGGCGCTTCCGGTGACACTTCGCGGAACAGTTGCTCGCTCATGCGGCCTCCTTAATCGCCCAATCCGGCCGGATTGATCTCTGAACTGTCGATACGCTCAACGCCTTCACCCCAACGCTTCAGCACCTTGTCGTAATCGCCGTTTTTGATCACGCCATTCAGCGCGGTGTTGATCGGCTGCACCAGGCCGCCATTTTTCTTCACCGTCACCGCGATATGCGCCGCTTTCGGCCAGCCACCATCAACGCTGCCAACCAAACGCGTTTGCTTAGTTAGCGCCGCTTTCCATGCGCCAATCACGTTCGGACCGAAAAAGGCATCGGCGCGACCGGACTGCAGCGCCAGCGTTTGTGCCGCATCATCTTTGGTATACACCGGCGTAAACGGCTTCAATCCTTTGGCCTGATTGGCTTTATCCCACGCCAGCAGGATCGATTCCTGATTGGTGCCAGAGCCGACGATAATGCGCAGTCCGGCGATATCTTCCGCTTTAGTGATCGCCTTGATCGGGCTGCTGGATTTGACGTAAAAGCCGAGTGAATCTTTGCGATAGGTGGCGAAATCGAAGCGCTCTTTGCGCTCTTTGGTGACGGTCACGTTACTGATCGCCGCATCGTATTTGCCCGATGCCACGCCCAGCGGCCAGTCTTCCCACGAGGTGGGCACCACGTTGAGTTTTAAACCCAGGCTGTCGGCGACTAAGCGGGCGATATCCACTTCGCTGCCGAGCAGGGTTTTGTTGTCATCACTGAATACGGTTAATGGCGGCGAATTTAGCGCGGCCACCGCCACGGTGAACGAGCCCGGCACGGCGAAGCGATGTCCGGCCGGAATCTGTGCTACTGCGGCGTCATTCTTCGCGGTATTGACCGGCGTTTTGTTGGCTTCAACACTGACGTTCTGACCATTAACCGCCACATCATCGGCGAATACAGCGCTGCTCATGCCCAGCAACAGCAGCGCGATAAGGGATTTTTTCTGCATAGCGTTTATTCTCGTGTTTTATTTTTGTGTGTATTGATTAACCGGATCTTTCAAACCAAAGCTGGCGCGCAGCGTGGTGCCGGGATAGTCGCTGCGGGTTAACCCGCGCGCTTGCAGAATCGGTACCACGCGATCGACAAAGCGTTCGAAGGTATCTGGCGTGCCGCCCTGAATGATGAAGCCATCGGTGGCTTCGCTCTCAAACCACAGCTGCAAACCGTCGGCCACCTGCTCTGGCGTGCCGTGAAACAGCGGACGCGGCGTGGCGGCTTCCAGCGCCGCCTGACGCAGCGTGTGGCCATGCTCGCGCGCCTTGCGTTTGATTTCGTCGGTGGTGCTGCGGAAGCTGTTTTGCCCGATATCGCCGAGTGCCGGGAACGGCTCATCCAGCGGATATTGTGAAAAGTCGTGATGATCAAAGAAGCGACCGAGATAGTTGAGCGCATCTTTGATGGAAACCAGCGCGGCGGTGGTTTGATACTGCTGCTCCACATCTTCCGCACTGTCGCCCACAATCACGCCAACGCCCTGGAAAATGTGCAGATCGCCCGGCTCGCGGCCATTCGCCACCAGCTGTTTTTTCACATCGCGGTAGAATGCCTGCGCTTCTTCGCGCGTCGGCTGGTGGGTGAAGATGGCGTCAGCATGTTTAGCGGCCAGCTTGCGGCCATCTTCCGATGCGCCCGCCTGGAACACCACCGGACGTCCTTGTGGCGTGCGTTCGATATTCAGCGGTCCTTGCACCTGGAAAAAATCGCCGTGGTGATTCAGCGTGTGCAGCTTTTCGGGATCGAAGAACTTGCCGCTCTGTTTATTCCGCACAAAAGCGTCGCCTTCCCACGAATCCCACAGCCCTTTCACCACTTGCAGATACTCATCGGCGATGCGATAGCGCAGCGCGTGTTCAGGATGCTGCTGACGCGAGAAGTTCTTCGCCGATCCCTCCAGCGGCGAGGTCACGACGTTCCAGCCCGCACGACCGCCGCTCAGATGATCGAGGCTGGCAAACTGACGCGCCACGGTGAACGGCTCGCTGTACGAAGTGGAAACCGTGCCAACCAAACCGAGATGTTCGGTGACGCCCGCCAGCGCCGACAGCAAGGTCAGCGGCTCGAAGCGATTGAGGAAGTGGGGAATCGATTTTTCGTTGATGAACAGGCCATCGGCAACAAACAGGAAATCCAGCTTGCCCGCTTCCGCCTTGCGTGCAATGTGTTTGGCGTAATCAAAATTGATGCTGGCATCCGCCAGCGCCGCCGGATGACGCCACGCGGACATATTGCCGGATGCGCCATGCAGAATGGTGCCCAATCGCAGTTGTCTTGCAGTCATAATGTTCTCTCTTTTGCCAAAGCGCAGCCTGACGGCGACATCGTGTCGCCGTACAGAATCGAAATGAAATCAGTAAATCGGGCTAGTTCAGAATGGCGTCACGACATCGCGCATTGAGGTGCTGCAACGCTTGCTGAGCCAGTTGCGTAAAGTAGTGTGCAGCGGGGGCAATCAGCGCTTCATCGGGATTGAAGCCGCCATGATGCAGACCAAATTCGCTGGCGCTGCCAATGCTGACAAACGCGCCGGGGATCTGCTGTAAGTAGTAAGCGAAATCTTCGCCGCCGAGGTGCAGCTCAGCGGTCTGCACGCGGTAACCCGCCTGCTGCGCCACGTTGCTGGCAAACTGCGCCCAACGCGCATCGTTTTCCAGCACCGGCGGACCGGGATGCCAGCTAAAAGTGGCGCTGGCACCGTTGGCGGCGGCGATGTTCTCGACCAGCGTGCGGGCGCGCTGTTCCAGCTCGGCGCGCACCTGTTTGTCATGGGTGCGCACCGTACCGCCAAATTCGGCCTCGCCGGGCAGCACGTTCCAGGTTTTTCCAGCGTCAATGCGCGTCACGCTGAGCACTAAGCTGTCCAGCGTATTAAAGCTGCGGCTGGTCAGCGATTGCAGCGCCTGAATGATCTGGCTGGCGACCACAATGCTGTCCACGCCCTCTTCCGGATGCGCGGCGTGCGCCCCTTTACCGGAAACGCGCACGATAAATTTATCCGCATTGGCGTAAAACGCGCCGCCGCGTGTGGCGAAGGTGCCGGTCGGCAAACCGGGTTCATTGTGCATGCCGAAAATCGCCTGCACCCCGTCCAAAACGCCCGCATTGATCAACTGGCGTGCGCCGGTGGCGTTCTCTTCCGCCGGTTGGAACAGAATACGAATGCGGCCCGGCAATTGATCTTCAACGGCTTTCAACTGCAAAGCTGCGCCCAGCATCACCGCGCTGTGTACGTCATGACCGCAGGCGTGCATCACGCCGCTGTTGCGCGAACGGTATGCCAGTCCGGTGGCTTCGTGAATCGGTAGTGCATCGATATCGGCACGCAGCGCAATCAGCGTGTCGCCGCGCCCCACTTCCACGATCACGCCGGTTTCCAGCGGGTAATCCAGCAGACGCAAACCGGCGTCCTGTAACCAGCGGCGCAGGCGCGCGGTGGTTTCGACTTCGCGACCGGATAACTCCGGCCAGCTGTGCAGCTCACGTCGCCAGTCAATCAGCTGATGTTCGCTAAATTGCGTCATACCTGCCTCCGTAAGCAGCAAATCAAGCCGTGACTAAACGGTGAGTGGCCAGCAGTTCAAGTGATTTCACGCGCGCCTGCTCTTCAGCCACCGGCGTATCAATCACAAACTCTTCAATGCCGAAATGCTGATGCAGCGCATCCAACTTGGCATGCACCTGCGCGGCGGTGCCTTTCAGCAGCGACGGCGTGCGCGGTTCAATCACGTAATCGCTGTAACCGCCCTGACGCACGTAGCGTTCGGCCTGCTCGACGCTGCCGACATTCACGCTTGGGCCATCTTTGACGCTGACGTGATACACGCGCAGGTTATCCACCAGCAGATCGGCTTCTGCCGGAGAATCTGCCACCACCACTTGTACCGCCACCAGCGCGCGCTGGCCGTTGCTGTGCTGGCGATAGCTGTTAAGGACTTTTTCCATTAATTGCGGATCGCCGTTGTGATGCGCAGCGAACACCAGCTGCCAGCCGAGTTCCGCCGCCAGTTTGGCGCTCTCTTCACTGGCACCCAGCAGGAAACGATTGGCCGGACGCGGCGGCTGCGGCGTGGCGCGCAGAATTTCTTCGTCGCCCACCGGCGGCACATGCAGCCAGCTATCCAGCAGCGTCAACTGTTCGGCGAAGCTGCCTTTCTCCTGCAGATGTACGCCCAGCTGCAGCGCACGCGTCGAGAGCGGCAAGCCGCCTGGCGCTTTGCCGACGCCGACGTCAATGCGTCCCGGCGCTAATGACGCCAGCAGGTTGAAGTTTTCCGCCACTTTGTACGGGCTGTAATGTTGCAGCATCACACCGCCGGAGCCGACGCGAATGTGTTGTGTCTGGCCGATGATCCAGGCGATCAGCAGTTCCGGCGACGGGCTCGCCAGACGATCGCTGTTGTGGTGTTCCGCCAACCAGAAGCGGTGATAACCCCAGCTTTCCGCCTGCTGCGCCAGCTGTAAAGTACGGTGTAGCGCGTGGCTGGCTGTCTCTCCATCAGCAATCGGCGATTTATCCAGCAAACTCAGTCGGTATGACATGCGCCTTATCCTTATCGTCATGAATATGGCGAGTAGTGTGTGGCGCAGAAGGCGGGTTCGTAAAACATGATATTGTCGTATCTATATTTACTTTATGCATATCAGGGAGATAGATTGGACCGTTTGGTGTAAACTCCTTTGAAAACACACAATTATCCCCGCTGAATAGGGATTGTTGTGGTGATGTTTTGAAAATGTGATATTCAATATAAAATTATTAAAACATCGTTTCAAAATGTGACGCAATTCATCCAATCGCCATTCCCTTATTTTTCCAGCCACTATTTTCTCTATGCTGGCACCACGCGGCACCTCTCGACAAAATCAATGCGCCGCACCTTCCTGCCTCCCCCTTAGCTGGAGAAAAAGCATGACGTTTAAAAAATTACTTCTGGTCGTTTCGTTATCCTCTGCGGCAGCGTTTTGCCCTGCCGTGGCGTCCGCTAAAGTCATCAAAGTGGCCGAAGTACAACCGGCGGGTTATCCCACCGTGGTAGCACTTGAACACATGGGCGAGAAGCTGAAAAAAGCCACTGACGGGCGGTTAGAGATGAAGGTTTACGCCGGTGGCGTATTGGGTGATGAAGACCAAACGCTGCAGCAGGTGCAACTGGGCGCGATTGATATGATTCGTGTTTCACTGGCACCGGTCACCAGCATCGCGCCGGAAACCAGCGTATTAACCTTGCCGTATGTTTTTCGCGATGAAGATCATATGCACAAGGTGCTGGATGGTGATATCGGGAAAAGTATCGTCGAGAAATTCGATAACGATCCCAACGCCCGCATGATTTTCCTCGGCTGGACCGATGCCGGCGTGCGCAACATGATCACCAAAAAGCCGATCGCCAAACCCGAAGATCTCAAGGGCATGAAAATCCGCGTGCAAAACAGTGCGATCTCGCTGGCGACCTTGAAAGCGATGGGGGCGAATCCGGTCGCGATGGGCGTGAGCGAAGTGTTTAGCGCCATGCAAACCGGCGTGGTGGATGGCACTGAAAACAACCCGCCAACTTTTGTCGCCCACAACTATATGCCCGTTGCGAAGTACTACACCCTGAGCGGGCACTTTATTCAGCCTGAAATGATTCTCTACTCCAAACCGTTGTGGAATCGTCTCTCGGCGGATGACCAGGCGTTGCTGAAGAAATTAGGCAAAGAGGCGCAGGAGGAAGAACGCCAGCTTTGGGCAGCCTATACCCAGCAATCCATCGAGAAGATGAAAGCCGGTGGCGTGACCTTCCAGCAAACCGACCGTGAAACCTTCATGAAAGCCACACAGCCGGTGCGCGATCAGTTTGGCGGCAACTATCAGGATTTGATGAAACAAATTGCTGATGTGAAGTAATCCTCCCCACGCCACGTGCCTGCGTGGCGTTTTAATCAGGTAAACATTATGACTGCATATTCTCGTCTGATGGATGGGCTTTATTTGCTGTGCATGGCGATTGCCGCCGTTGCCTTGTTAATCATGGTGACGGTGATTCCCATCGGGATTTTCTCACGCTATGTGCTGAACGACGCTTTATCCTGGCCCGAACCGGTCGCCATCATTTGCATGATCATCTTTACCTTTATTGGTGCGCCAGTCGGGTTCCGCGCCGGCACGCATATTTGCGTGTCGATGATGACCGACCGGCTCTCGCCCGCCAATCAGCGCTGGCTGCTGAAGTTGTCTGATGCGCTGATGATCATCACCTGTCTGGTGATTTTCCGCGCCAGTTACAACCTGTGCGAAGCGATGTGGGTGCAAACGCTGGCCTCATTGCCGGTGGTGACCTACGGCGAAATGTATTTGCCGATTCCGGTTGGCGCGATCTTTACGCTGTTGTTTGTGATTGAGCGATTGGTTAATGGCGATCAAAGCCAACGCGCCATCGTGACTCTTGGCGGCACCCACTAAGCGGAGAAGAAAATGGACGCACTGATTTTGATAGGCAGTTTGCTGGTGCTGCTGATGCTGG
>NZ_DALYOQ010000067.1:0-27344 GCF_031974595.1 Pantoea sp. CTOTU46764
AAAAAATGCCAGTCAGGCTTAACTGACTGGCATTAGCCCCGTTTCCGGGGCTTTTATTTATTTCACGTTTAAGCTGGATTTTTTAGCTTCATAACGATGTATTCAACACCCGGCTCATTCGGTAACAGCTGAAGGGACGATTCAATGACAGTAATTTTCCCTGCGTTGATGTCATCCAGGCGGCCACGCACAATCTTATCGGTGTGAACGTTTAAGTCGATGCTAAAAACATCAGGGCTTGCGATCATTTTGTCACGTTCAGACTGTGGCAAGGCATAAAATTCTTCGAAGTTCATTGGAAAAACTTTATTTGCTGAGTGAAAGTTAATTACTAACGGATTACGCAGAAGGACGTTCGTTCCATGCGTCCGTGTACTGGATATTACCATCCACAATACGCCAGGTGATTTTTTCATACTGCAGGCTGACGCTTTCCGTGTGGTTCAGCTTGTCATTGCCCGACAGTTTTGTGTTGGCCACGCCGCAGTTAACGCCGGTGACTTTCACGTTTTCCATCAGCACGGTGTAATAGCACACCTCTTGGCCCGCATCGCTGATGTTGTAGAAACGAATTTCGGCGCTTTTCAACGTCTGGCCGGTGGCCGCTGCTTTATAGAGATAAGGCGTTGAGCTATCCACCTCTTTCTCGATCATCATTGATGAATGCTGGCGCGTGCCGGTTATTTTGCCGTTAGCGGTGTCTACCGGCAGGTTAATACCGTGGCTCAGGCCGATAATTTCAATGCTGCCTTCACGTTCGTGAACATCGACAGAACCTCTAATATCCGCGCCACCATCGTCTTTAAGCCACATATACGGAGGAATTGGCATTTATTTGCTCCTTATTTTTTTGATTAACTTCATTGTTAAAATGTAAATAACAACCGTGATGGGAATCACTGTGCATACGGACATGTAGAAATAGATGTCGTAAAAACGATCCGCTCCAATCTCTTCATTCCCGTAGATCATTTGGCCGATTTTCAAGGCTAATTGTTCGTTAAGCCATAACTCTGGCGGGCCCAGAGTACGGGCGACAACGAGCATCAGCGCGAGAAAACAAGCGACTTTGGCCGCTCTACGGGCAAGTGTTTGAATAACCACCGGCAACCACCTCAATGTATCCGCGCGCCATTAAATTTTTCATGCAAGGAACCGGGATCGGCGCTGTTCTCAGAAGGGCATTACGAATTAGCGCATAGTCTGAATTAAGGTGGAGAGTTATACATCCTTCAGATACGCGGCCGGGATGGAGGCGAAATAATCCGCGTTTGACTTCATTAATCCACGTTTCATCATCAATGCTCAGATCGTCACGATATAAAGCAAACCATTCGTCGCGATCAAATTCAGCACCGTTAAAAACGCGGTTATATAAATCCTGTGACTTTGCCTTAGCCCATGAAAGCAGGCCACCCCTCCCACGCTCAACAATCCAGTATTTACCCGGTGGGATAGGCCCAACGTTTGGGACGGCCATACATGCAGGAATATTTCTGTAGGCACCTTTCCCGGAAAACGCCATGAAGACGCCCACGCCATACAGATTCAACGGCACGAAATCTGCGCCGTTCAAAATCATCTTACCGATAATTGGCATCGTTAATCCCTAACCTTTAATCCATGTAGTAACTGAGGTTTATGTTACATCCCTCAGATTGTCAGAACCAGAAATAATTAGAGTTGGTAATCAATACAGCTTTTACGATCACGCTTTGCTATTGGCGTTGTTAAAACAACAACGAGAGGCATAGAATCTCAACGAACAACCCCCCCCCTTTGGCGCAAGACGTGCGACACAAACAGGATATTCGTTATGTCGCAGACGCTAACCGATCAGGATTTTAAGAACGCCGCCACCAAACTCAGCTGCAGTGAAGCCGCCGTGCGCGCCGTCGCCGAAGTAGAGAGCTCCGGTATCGGGAAATCAAGCAGGGGCTGCAGAATAACCGGCTGACGCTGCGCAGCAAAAAACCGGAGAAGGTGCGTCAGGAGCTGTGGGGCGTGCTGCTTGCGTATAATCTGGTGAGATATCAGATGATAAAAATGGCGTCGACGCTTAAGGGATACTGGCCTAATCAGCTGAGCTTCAGCGAGTCTGCGGCTTGGGTAATGAAGCTGCTCTGGACGCTTGAGGGCGCGTTACCGGGGCGGATCCCGGAACTGGTGAAAAATGTGGGCGCGATGGCGCAGATAGTCAAACTGCCAGGGCGACGGGAGAGGTCGTTCCCGAGAGTGGTGAAAGAGAGGCCCTGGAAGTACCCGACAGCCAAAAGAAAAAATGCCAGTCAGGCTTAACTGACTGGCATTACTCCCTGCGGAGGCTTTTGTGTTTTATGCGGCTTCACTGGCTCGCGAATTGGTTTTCGTCTGCGGCTTTGGCACCGCCAGCGCTTCCGGCGCAAAATCATCGACGTTAATCGCTTTCAGGCGGCTGGCTTCAGCACGGATCAGCACCTGCGCTTCATTCTCATCAATCCAGCCCTCTTTCAGACCACGCTGCGCCAGCGCATCCAGACGGGTGAACGACAGGTGTTTTTTCTGCTGCTGGCACAGACGATCGTGAATCACTTCGGCGGCCATCACATCCTGCAGCGCCTGCTCCAGCTGACCCGCCGGATTATGTGCGCTTGGTGCCAGATACTGACCACGGCCCAAACGGGTGCGCGTCGCGGAAGGTAATTGCAGCAGTTTCGCCAGCTTGTGATCCAGTTTATCCGATGGTGCCGGGCAGTGATGACCACCGGCGAAAATCACCATTCGCAGTGCACCTGCCACCATGCGGTTCGGGAAGTTGCGCAGCAAATCATCCATCGCCACTTCGGCCTGATGCAGCGCATCCTGCACGCCCCAATGCACCAGCGGCAAATCAGCTTCGTTGCGGCCTTCATCCTCATAACGTTTCAAGGTAGCCGACGCCAGATACATCTGGCTCAACACATCGCCGAGACGCGCCGAGAGGCGTTCACGACGTTTCAGGCTGCCGCCCAGCACCGCCATCGACACATCTGACAGCAGCGCGAGGTTGGCGCTTAAACGGTTGATATGCTGATAGTAGCGGCGCGTGGCGTCGCGGGTTGGCGTGGCGCTGGTGCGACCGCCGGTTAAGCCCAGCCACAGGCTGCGCACTTTATTGCTGCCAACGTGGCCGATATGGCTGAACAGCGCGCGATCAAAAGTTACTAGATCGTTTTTCGCTGCGGCGTTCATCTCTTCCAGCACCCACGGATGGCAACGGATGGCACCCTGGCCGAAGATGATCATGCTGCGCGTCAGGATGTTAGCGCCTTCTACGGTGATGGCGATCGGGGCGCCCTGATAAGCACGCGCCAGGAAGTTGTTTTCGCCCAGCATAATGCCTTTACCGCCAGCGATATCCATCGCGTCGATAATGGCGCGCTGACCGCGATGGGTGCAGTGATACTTCACAATCGCCGACAGCACCGCCGGTTTTTCACCGAGCATAATGCCGCTAGTGATCAGCGTCGCGGCAGCGTCCATCACGTAAGCGTTACCGGCAATGCGCGCCAGCGGCTCTTCGATCCCTTCCATTTTACCGATAGAGACTTTGAACTGACGGCGGATGTGCGCATACGCACCGGTCGCCAGCGCAATGCTTTTCAGGCTGCCGGTTGAGTTCGAAGGCAGCGTAATGCCGCGACCCACTGACAAACACTCCACCAGCATGCGCCAGCCTTGACCGGCCATCGACGGGCCGCCGATAATGAAATCGATGGGCACGAAGATGTCTTTACCGCGCGTTGGACCGTTCTGGAACGGCACGTTAAGCGGGAAGTGGCGCTGGCCAATCTCTACGCCAGGCGTGTGCGTTGGGATCAGCGCACAGGTAATACCGAGCTCTTCGGTATCGCCCAGCAGGTGATCCGGATCAGAGAGTTTGAACGCCAGGCCCAACACGGTGGCAATCGGTGCCAGCGTGATATAGCGTTTGTTCCAGGTGAGGCGCATGCCCAGCACTTGCTGACCTTGCCATTCACCCATGCACACCACGCCGGTATCAGGAATGGCGCCCGCATCCGAACCCGCTTCCGGGCTGGTCAACGCAAAGCACGGGATCTCATCTCCGCGCGCCAGACGTGGCAGATAATGATCTTTCTGCTCATCGGTACCGTAATGTTGCAGCAGTTCGCCTGGACCGAGTGAGTTGGGTACGCCAACGGTGATGGCCAGAATGCCAGAGACGCCCGCCAGTTTCTGTAGCACACGCGCCTGCGCATAAGCGGAGAATTCGAGGCCGCCATACTCTTTCTTAATGATCATGGCGAAGAAGCGATGCTGTTTCAGATACGCCCACAACTCCGGCGGCAGATCGGCCATTTCGTGTGTGATTTCGAAGTCATTCGCCATGCGGCACGCTTCTTCTACCGGGCCATCAATAAAGGCTTGCTCCTCTTCGGTCAGGCGTGGCTGCGGGTAGTTATGCAGCTTCTGCCAGTCCGGTTTGCCGCGGAACAGATCCCCTTCCCACCAGGTGGTGCCGGCGTCGATCGCCTCTTTTTCGGTGCGTGACATCGGCGGCATCACTTTCTGGAAGCTGTGCAGCGCCGGCTTCGAGAACATGCTGCGGCGCATCACTGGCAGGTTGAACGGCAGCAGGATGATCGCCAGCGGCAGCAGCATCCACGGTGTCCACACGTCAGCGGCCGCCAGCGCGCCGGTCCACAGCAGCAGAATCACGCTGCTCAGCTGAAGAGAAATTTGGTGGTAGAACAACACGCTAAGCAGGATTAGCGTCGCAACGATTGAGGCAACCAACATAATGAACCACTCCATAAGTAGTAAGAGGTCTGACCTGTTATGGGTGTAGGTTTAGAATATGGGGCAAAATTTATCAATCTGTTTACATCGCAATTACAACACATCTCACAAATTCGTTGCACGATGCGCAACAACTGCCAAACTTCCTCAAAGCGCCGCGCTTTTACTGGATGCAGGCGCTTTGCGACATAGCCCCATTCCGTTAAACTTGCCGGGTCAATCTTTCCTCTAAAGGACATCCCTATGTATCAGGACATTATTCGCTCAGAGCTCAATGAAGCAGCCGATACGCTTAACAACTTCCTGAGTGACGACGCTAACATTCACGCGATTCAGCGCGCTGCAGTTTTGCTGGCCGACAGTTTTAAAGCGGGCGGCAAGGTGCTCTCCTGCGGTAACGGCGGCTCGCACTGCGATGCCATGCATTTTGCTGAAGAGCTGACTGGGCGCTATCGTGAAAACCGTCCTGGCTACCCGGCGATTGCCATTTCTGATGTCAGCCATCTCTCCTGCGTCAGCAACGACTTTGGTTACGACTACGTGTTCTCGCGCTACATCGAAGCGGTAGGTCGCGAAGGCGATGTGCTGCTGGGGCTTTCTACTTCCGGGAACTCTGCCAACATCATCAAAGCCGTAGAAGCTGCGCGCGCGAAAGGCATGAAAGTAATTACTCTGACCGGCAAAGATGGCGGCAAGATGGCAGGTTCAGCGGATATCGAAATTCGTGTGCCGCACTTTGGCTATGCCGACCGCATTCAGGAGATCCACATCAAAGTGATCCATATCCTGATGCTGTTGATTGAAAAAGAGATGGTTAAGTCATGATGCGTTCCTCTCGCCGCGTGCGAGAGGATCTAACTTAAGGCGGTTGCTATGTGCGAATTGCTCGGGATGAGCGCCAATGTCCCCACGGACATCTGTTTCAGTTTTACCGGTCTGGTGCAGCGTGGCGGTGGAACCGGGCCGCACAAAGATGGTTGGGGCATCACGTTCTACGAAGGAAAAGGGTGCCGCACCTTCAAAGATCCGCAGCCGAGCTTTAATTCGCCGATTGCCCGTTTGGTGCAGGAATACCCGATCAAATCGCATTCGGTGGTGGCGCATATCCGCCAGGCGAATCGCGGTGAAGTGTCGCTGGAAAATACCCATCCGTTCACGCGTGAGCTTTGGGGCCGCAACTGGACCTACGCACACAATGGTCAGCTTAAAGGTTACCGTCAGCTGGATACCGGGCCATTCCGTCCGATTGGCGAAACCGACAGCGAGAAAGCGTTCTGCTGGATGCTGCACAAACTGACCGAGCGCTATCCACGCACGCCGGGCAACTGGCCAGCGGTGTTCCGCTACATTGCCGAGCTGGCAGCGGAAATGCGTGAGAAGGGCGTGTTCAACATGTTGTTATCGGATGGGCGCTACCTGATGGCGTTTTGTTCGACCAATCTCTACTGGATTACGCGCCGTGCGCCGTTTGGCAAAGCCACGCTGCTCGATCAGGATGTGGAGATTGATTTTCAGCAGCAGACGACGCCGAAAGATGTGGTGACGGTGATTGCCACGCAACCGCTGACAGGCAATGAAACCTGGCACCGGATAGTGCCAGGCGAGTGGGCGTTATTTTGCCTGGGTGAGCGCCAGGAATGATTTCGAAGCAGCATCCGGTGTAGAGATCACCGGTGTGCTGTTCACCGCATATTGGCCGGTGGCCGTCACATTCACCGTTGGCGGCACGCGGTACTTGGCAAAGTACGCATAGCCCGGCTGCAGTTCACGCCAGAAGTTAATGTACGTCGAGTATTTATGACGTTGCATATTGCTGTCGGTCATGCGGAATGGATAGATGTTGACCTGAATTTCCTGCTGGCCATTGCGCAGCGCGGCATTGGTGTAGGTGAAGATCTCATCCATTGACGCATTGGTCATCGCGTAGCAACCAATCGATACGCAATCACCGTGAATCATTAAATAATTGCCGTCATAACCTTTAGCGCGATCGTATTGATTCGGGAAACCGGTATTAATAGCGCGATAGAAACGGCTATCTGGTTTCAACTGATTCAGCTTGACGTTATAAAAGCCTTCCGGACTTTTGAAATCGCCCTGACGACGTTTAGGTCCTAAACCGCCAGAGAAATTACAGATGCGATAGCTGTCCAGCAGACGATATTCATTACCGATTTTGCCGTACAGTTCCAGCGTACGCTCTTCCTTGAAAATCTGAATAAAAACCGGGGTGCCAATTAGTTGTTTCTTTAACTCTTTGCTCACCGGAGCCAGCGGTTGCGTCGGCTCGGGGTTAATTGCCCAGCTAAGGACCGGCATAAGAATCATCGCAAGCGTTAATGCGATTCTGCCCATTCTGTAGATACCTTGAATTGAAGAGAGACGATGACGCTAAGCGTCCGGGTATTGCATTATCGGAAATATCCGCTATCGCAGCGCAACATTAACATTGTCTGGCTTTTAATCAAGCCAGTGTCCGAGAAAATGGCGCGTTCCTAAAAGGAATACGACCACTAATTTGTAAACTTTAATTAGATGGACAAAAAAAATCGCCTTTTTACGCTTGGCTTCAAAACGATTTAATCCTGACGAGTAATAAGACATGTCTTGGGTGTTGAAAACGATGGCGTATCTATACTGCGCCAGTCATTTTCAACAGGTAAAAAACTCATGGATCTCGTCACTCGCCCGTCCCTTTATCAGGTGGAAAATCTGCACTACATGTTGTCGTCCGGTCCTGACATGATCAATGCACACTTACGCAGCGGCAAAGCATGGGAGCCAACAACGCTGCAAACTGCACAATTGCTGATTGAAGGTATTGAGCGTCCGGTATTGGTCGATGTGGGGGCGAACTTAGGTGCCTGGTCGGTACCGATGGGCGATCATATTCGCACTAAAGGTGGCATCTTGTATGCCTTTGAACCGCAACGCCAGGTGTACTATCAACTGTGTGCCAATCTGTTCAGCAATCAGCTGTTTCACTGTCATGCTATGCAGATGGCAATTGGTGATGTCAATGGGGAAATTGACGTTCCGGTATTGGATATGCAAAACGAAGTGAATGTTGGGGCGCTGTCGCTGGATGCTGATATTCGTGCGCAGCAGAAGATGCTCAGCACTGACATCACCACCTGTGAATCCGTGCGCATTGCTACCATCGATAGCCTGAAATTGCCCGCGGCGCACCTGGTTAAAATCGATGTCGAAGGGCTCGAATTGGAGGTGCTTAAAGGTGCACGTCTGTGGCTGGGGAGCTCAGGTTATCCCGCCATTTTGTTCGAAGTCTGGGGCGATTATCTGCCAGGCCTGATCCCCAAACGTAATCGTCTGCTCAATTTGCTAAAGCGTGCTTTAGGCTATGAAGTCGATATGTTCGGTGAACTCGGTATCGCTCAGCACCCGCAAAATAAACGTCTTGAGATAAAGAGAACCGATAAGGGCATGGAGATTCGTCGCCTGTTTTAATCTTGCTTTTTAGCGTTGCCAATACTTTTGCATCTGTACAAATATCCAGTAATATATTGAGGTCTCGATTGATACTGGATTAGTGGCAAACGTGAAAATCATTCATGTCGATATGGACTGCTTTTACGCAGCAGTGGAAATGCGCGATGATCCGTCATTGCGCGATATCCCCATTGCGATTGGCGGCAGCCGTGAACGGCGTGGCGTGATCAGCACCGCGAACTATCCAGCACGTAAATATGGCGTGCGTAGCGCGATGCCAACCGGCATGGCGCTCAAACTTTGCCCGAATCTGCGGCTGCTGCCTGGCCGCTTTGATGCTTATAAAGAAGCGTCTCGCCAAATTCGCGATATCTTCTCGCGTTACACTTCGCTGATTGAACCGCTCTCACTCGATGAAGCCTATCTGGATGTCACCGATAGCCTGCATTGCCACGGTTCGGCCACGCTGATGGCGCAGGCAATTCGCGCCGATATCCTGCGTGAAACCGGGTTAACCGCTTCCGCCGGGATCGCGCCGATCAAGTTCCTCGCCAAGATCGCTTCCGATCTCAACAAACCCAACGGGCAATATGTGATTACACCTGATGCAATGTCTGATTTTTTACTCACGCTGCCGCTGAGCAAAATTCCTGGCGTGGGTAAAGTGGCGACCAAAAAGTTGGAAGAGATGGGATTGCGCACCTGCGCCGATGTGCAGCGTGCCGATCTGGCTTTGCTGCTTAAACGCTTTGGCAAGTTTGGCCGTATCTTGTGGGAGCGCAGCAATGGCGTGGATGAGCGCAATGTGGTGGTCGAGCGCGAACGCAAATCGCTCGGCGTTGAGCGCACACTGATGGAAGATATTCACAGCTGGGAACAGTGTCTGGAGATTATTGATTTTCTCTATGCCGAGTTGGATCGTCGCTTAACCGCCATCAAGCCGGATAAGCAGATCGCCCGGCAAGGGGTGAAACTCAAATTCAATGATTTCCAGCAAACCACGCAGGAGCATGTCTGGCCGGTGCTGAATAAGGACGACATGATCGCGGTTGCGCGCCAGGCATGGGATGAACGCCGAGCTGGGCGCGGCGTACGACTGGTAGGATTGCATGTCACGATGGTGGATCCGCAACTGGAACGGCAGTTGTTGCTGGGGTTGTGAGAATGTGCGCGCTGTCCCTCATCCCGGCCTTCTCCCGCAAGCGGGAGAAGGGGGAAAAGCAAACCGCGCCGATCGGTTCCCTCTCCCACTTGTGGGAGAGGGTTAGGGTGAGGGAAAACTACTTCTTACCGTACTTATCTTCCAGCGTCGCAAACCACGGCGCAATGAAATCGCTGTTCTCGCCCCAGCCTGGAATGATCTTATTCAGCGACGCCACATTGACCGCGCCTTGCTGGCTGTTCAGCTGCTGCTGGGAAATTGATGACGCTTTAAACTCGTAAGTCGCCGGTGTGGTTTCGCCTGCAATCTTGTTCGCTACCAAACGCATATTCACCGCGCCAATGGTTTTTGGATCCACTGCCACGGTTTGCACCCAAGGACTGTTTTTTTCGTGCATCAACTGCAGATCCTGATTGGATACGTCGATGCTATAAAGTTTAATTTCGGTACGGCCATTCTCCTGCAGGGCTTTATACGCGCCTTGGCTAAAGGCATCCCAGGCGCCCCAAATTGCATCAATCTTACCTTTCGGATATTTCGCCAGAATCGCGCCAATCTTATTGGCGGTGTCGCCTTGCACGTCAGAGGAAACGGCACCAATGGTTTCCAATTGATGGATGCCCGGATTCTCCTTGAGCACTTTTTCATACACTACCTGACGACGCTCCATCGGTGGGAAACCCGCCACCCACAGTTTGATGATATTGGCTTTGCCGTTGAAATCTTTAACGATCTGTCCCAGCGATTCCTGAGCCAAAGAAGCATCATCCTGCGCCGTCACGGTGACGCCATCCACCGGCGTATTGACCGGCGTATCAAACACCGACAGCTTGATGCCCGCAGCGGCGATACGTTGCACCAGCGCAGTCGAATAGGGATCTTTACCGTGCGACAGGATAATGCCGTCATATTTCTGGCTAATAGCCTGGTTAACGAAATCCTGGAAGCGCGCATCGTCGCCATTACTGAGGAAGGTGCTGACCTTAAAGCCCAGCTGGCGGCCTTGCTGAATTGCACCGGCAACAAACTGCGTGGTGTTATCATCGGAGCCCAGATTGCGGATGATGGCGATGCGTACCGGGCCTTCATGGTTAGCGATCACCGCAGGCACAGTGGCATCGGCGAAGGCGGCGCTGGCGTTGAGCAGGCTAACCGCCAGCAGCGAAAGGGTAATTTTTTTCATTATGATCTCTTTCTGATTAAACGCGCCTTAACGGCGCTGGATGTAAGTCATCGCCAGCGCCAGCGCCAGTACCAGACCTTTAATAATGTCCATCGCGTAATAGGGCACCGACAACATCACCAGCCCGTTCTGCAACACACCAAGAATGATAGCGCCCACCAAGGTACCCAACGCATTGGGCTTACCCGAACCGGCCAGCGAGAAGCCGATCCACGCCGCGGCTACGGCATCCATCAGATAACCGCCGCCGGCATTCACCTGCGAAGAGCCGATACGTGACGCCAGCAGAATACCGCCCAGACCAGCCAGCAGCGAGGCCAGCACATACGCCAATACGCGATAGCGCGTGGTGCGAATGCCGGAGAGACGCGCCGCTTCCGGATTGCCGCCCAGCGCATACATACGACGGCCGTGCTTGGTCAGCGACAACGCCAGCTGCGCCACAATGGTGACCACCAGCATGATAATGACGATGGTCGGCACCTGGCCGAGCAGGCCAAAGGTTGCAGGAATGGTGCCTTCGGCCATGTCGCCGCTCGGCAGCACCATATTCTCGGTAATGGAGCCGCCAAAGCTGTAGGTCATCGCCACGCCCTGAATCACAAACAGCGTGGCGAGGGTGGCGAGCATGTCGGGAATGCGCAGCACCACAATCAGGAAGCTGTTGAACAAGCCAACCAGGGTGCACAGCAACAATGTGATGATAATGGCTTCAGTGGTGCCAAAGCCGTGCCAGACGAACAGCGAAATCACCAGCGCGTTGGCCAGCGAGGCGGTGGATCCCACCGACAGATCAAAGCCGCCCACTGTCAGCGAAATCGACACGCCAATCGCAATCACCGTGACGATGGCGATGGAACGCAGGATGTTGATGATGTTGGTCGGCTCGAGGAAGCTGTCCGAAGCGAGACCAAATGCGGCAATCAGAATCACCACCGTCAGCAACATGCCCCACTTATAAAGGAAATCAAACAGCTGATGGCGCAGAGAAGGCTGCGGGTTTAGGGATAGTTGTTTGCTGCTCACGCAGGTGTTCCTCCGGTGGAATAAAGCAGAAGTGCCTCTTCTGTGGCTGTTGTGCCCTCCATCTCTGCCACAATGCGCCCATCCCAGAGCACACAAATGCGGTCGCACAGACCGACCAATTCAGAAAACTCGCCCGAGGCGTAAATGATGCCTTTGCCTTCGCGCGCTAAGCCATCGATCAGCGTGAACAGGTCGGTTTTGGCTTTGATATCGACGCCTTTCGTTGGCTCATCAAAAATCAGCACATCGGCGTTGTTGCGCAGCCATTTGCCAATCGCCACTTTTTGCTGGTTGCCGCCCGACAGTCGACGCAGAATTTGCCCCGGTCCGGTGGTACGCACATTCAGGCGCTGAATCACCTCTTCCGCCCAACGCCACGCCTGACGATGACCAAACAGGCTCCAGCGTGAGAAGCTGTTATCCGCGCTGATGCTCAGGTTCATGTTTACCGGTTCATCAATGAAAATGCCCTCTTTGCGGCGCTCTTCCGGCACCAGCGCCATGCGGTTTTCAACCGAGTCGTGCGGTGAACGCGGTCGCCACGGCTTGCCGTGCAGTTCACCCTGCGTCACGCGGCTTTTGCTGGCACCAAACAGCGCTTTACACAGCTCGGTTTTACCTGCGCCCGCCAGACCAGCAATGCCAAGGATTTCGCCTTTATGCAGACGCAGCGAAATATCCTGCAGTAACCGATCGTCGTGTAAGCCTTCCACCGACAGCAGCAGCGGCTGCGGCGTACGGGCGCGACGCGGCGGAAAGACATCGTCGAGCCGATGTCCCAACATTTTCTCCACGATCTGCTCGCCGCTCAGCGCCGCCATCGGGCTGCTTTCGATCAGACGACCATCGCGCAGGACCGTTAAGCGGTCGCAAATCGCTTTCAGTTCATGAATGCGGTGCGAGATAAACACCACGCCAATGCCGCTGGACTGCAAGCGGCGCACCACGGTAAACAGGCGCTCGCTCTCATGCTGGTCGAGCGGCGCGGTGGGTTCATCCAGGATCAGGAAGCGGCAGTGATGGGAGAGGGCGCGCGCCAGCAGGATTTGCTGTTTCTCCGCCAGCGAGCAGCGCTCCACTAAACGATTAACGTCAATGTTCACTTCCAACTGCGCCAGTAACGCACGCGCCTGGCGGCGAATCTGGCGCCAGTTATAGGCGTGACCTGGCTCCGCTAAACGATCGAGCAGAATGTTTTCTGCCACGCTGAGCTGTGGCACCAGCGCCACATCCACTTCCTGCTGCACCAGATGAATGCCGAGCTTTTTGGCATCGCGCGGTGAGCGAATATTTACCGGCACATCATCCAGCAGAATCTCACCGCTGTAATGATCGTGTGCGCCAGCCAGCACTGCCATCAGCGTGGATTTTCCGGCGCCGTTAGCGCCGGTTAACGCGTGCACCGAGCCGCCTTCGGTCAGAAAATCCACCTGCGCTAACGCGGCGAAACCGCCAAAGGCGATGGAGATATTACGCATCTCCAGGCGGTTGATCGCACTCATTGAGCCGGGCCTTTAATTAGTTGAGTTGGGGGCATTTTTTCCTGAACCATCACGCTGGGCAACGAACGAAAGGGCATAAGCTAGCACGGAATGTTATTAGCCATCCAGACATCTGGATATACCGATAGCTAAAACTGGCGGGCGAGTCAGCGCTGGTGAAATGCGCGGGTGGTAAGACAACTCTTAGAGGATTGTGCTGGCGATTGGCATGGCATTAAAAAGGCGGTCGCCATTTAGGGTGACCAAACAATCTTGACCCGCAGACATAAAAAAACCAGGCCGCAGCCTGGTTGTCATCATCGCGTAAACTTTACGCTTTTTCTGGCACCACGCTGAGCAGCGCGGTCAGCAGTTTCCAGTACAGACCCACGCTTTCGATGTGAACCTGTTCATCCGGCGAATGCGGGCCGGTGATGGTTGGGCCAATCGAAACCATATCCATGTTCGGATACGGCTTCTTGAACAAACCACACTCCAGACCGGCGTGAATCACCTGAATGTTGGGCGTTTTGCCAAACAGCGCTTCGTAGGTTTTACGCGTCAGCGCCATTACCGGTGAATCGGCATCAGGCTGCCAGCCCGGATAGCCGCCTTTAGGTGCGCTTTTCGCCCCGGCCAGATCGGCCAGCGAGGTCAGCACTTCAACCACCCAATCTTTGCCGGTATCGATCAGTGAACGAATCAGGCAGATGATTTCGGCATTGCTCTGATCCATAGTCACCACGCCAACGTTGAGCGAGGTTTCCACCACGCCTTTCGCTACGTCAGAGTTACGGATCACGCCGTTTGGTGTGGCGTTGAGCAGGTTGAGGAAACGATCGCGGCTATCAGCGTTCAGCGCCTGGCCTTGATGCGCCAGCGACTCAGCGACGACGGCGATGTTCTTCTCTTTCATGCCCAGTTCGTTCAGCAGCGTTGCCTGGAAATGGGCCGCAGCCGATTTCAGTTCATCAACTTTATGGCTGTCGATCGCCAGCGTAGCGAAAGCTTCACGCGGGATGGCGTTACGCAGCGTACCGCCGGTGAATTCGATCAGACGCACATCGAGTTCACGCGCGTGCAGCGCCAGGAAGCGTGCCAGCAGCTTGTTGGCGTTGCCGAGACCGTGATGAATGTCAGCACCGGAGTGACCGCCTTTCAGGCCTTTCAGCGTCAGCTTCAGGGTTTCATAGCCCGCAGGAATTGCTTCACGCGTCAGCGGCAGGGTGGTGATGAAGTCGATACCACCGGCGCAACCCATGTAGATCTCACCTTCCTCTTCCGAATCGGTGTTGATCAGAATGTCGGCCTGCAGCCAGTTCGGCTGTAAACCGAAGGCGCCATCCATACCCGATTCTTCGGTCATGGTCAGCAGCACTTCAATCGGGCCGTGGATCAGGCTGTTATCAGCCAGCACCGCCAGCGCAGACGCCATACCAATGCCGTTATCCGCGCCCAGCGTGGTGCCGCGCGCTTTCACCCATTCGCCATCAACGTACGGCTGAATCGGATCTTTGGTGAAGTCGTGCACCGTGTCATTGTTCTTCTGCGGCACCATATCAAGGTGCGCCTGCAGCGCCACCGGCGTGCGTTTTTCCATACCGGCGGTCGCGGGTTTACGAATCAGGATGTTGCCAACCTGATCGCGCTCAACCCAAAAACCTTGCTCTTTTGCCCAGCCCACAACGTATTCGGCCAGTGCTTCTTCGTGGTAAGAAGGGTGCGGAATGGAACAGATTTTGGCAAAAATATCCCACAGCGGTTGGGGTGAAAGTTGCGACAATTCAGACACCATGCATCTCCTGTGTCAGCGTGGCGGACAGACCGCACGCACGCGGGTTTCCAGTAAAAATCGTCGTCAGAGCATCTGACGTGATGGGCCTGAGAATATCACTGTTTCTCGCCGGGTGCGTAATCAGGCGCGCTAAAAACCTGCAACCAGTAAGACAGATGCTGGTTTTTAAGGCGTCAGATCCTTATAATCTCGCGCAACCTTTTCCCCCTTGCATATTTTTTAAGCCAAGTTTCTTGGCCGGGATTCCTTTATATGAGCGAAAAATACGTCGTAACCTGGGACATGTTGCAAATCCATGCCCGTAAACTGGCCCAGCGCCTGCTTCCTGTGGAACAGTGGAAAGGTATCATCGCGGTAAGCCGTGGTGGTCTGGTTCCGGCATCGCTGCTGGCGCGTGAACTCGGTATTCGCTATGTCGATACCGTGTGCATCTCCAGCTACGATCACGATCATCAGCGCGAAATGAAAGTGCTGAAGCGTGCCGAAGGCGACGGTGAAGGCTTCATCGTCATTGACGACCTGGTGGATACCGGCGGCACCGCGCAGGCGATTCGCGATATGTATCCAAAAGCGCGTTTCTGCACCATCTTCGCCAAGCCAGCTGGCCGCGCGCTGGTGGACGACTACATTGTCGATATCCCGCAGAACACCTGGATCGAGCAGCCGTGGGACATGGGCGTGGTCTACATCCCGCCAATCGTTAAAGGCGCCTGATTGATGCATCGCAAACAACGCCCGGTTATGCCGGGCGTTGTGCTTTCTGCGCCTCGCGCGCGTATCACGGGTGCAGTACACTCTTAGCCATCGCCACGTTGTTGGCAGGAGAATAGCTGAGATGTCTGATAAAAACCTGAGCGAAGAACTGTTCAAACCGCGTTTTAAACACCCGGAAACCTCCTCATTAGTGCACCGCCAGCATCACGCCGCCGTGCAGGTGCACAACGCCCTTGAAGGCGATACGCAGCGCGGCTGGTATCGCATGCTGAACAAGTTGCTGTGGACGTGGCGCGGGTTGTCGCCGCAGGAGATCAGCGAAGTGCTGGCGCGTATTGCGGTGAGCGAGTTTGAGCGCACCAATGAAGCCCTGCTCGATACCGTGATTGGTTATCGCGGCGGCAACTGGAATTACGAGTGGTCGAAGCAGGCAGCCATCTGGCAGCAGCGCGCGTTAGAAAGCGAGAACCATGACGACGCCGGTCAGCATTGGTTGCACGCCGCCAATCTGTTCAGCCTCGCGGCTTATCCTTATATTAAAGGCGATGAGCTGGCGGATCAGGCGCAGGTGCTGGCCAATCGCGCCTACGAAGAGGCCACGCAGCGTCTGCCGGGCGAACTGAAATCCCTGACCTTCCCCATGAGCGGCGGGAGTCCGGTAACCGGCTTCCTGCACATGCCAGCGCAGGCCGAAGCGCCATATCCCACGGTGCTGCTGTGCGGTGGGCTTGATTCGCTGCAAAGCGATCACTATCGCCTGTTCCATGACTATCTCGCGCCGCGCGGTATCGCCATGCTGACGCTGGATATGCCGTCGGTAGGCTTCAGCAGCAAATGGATGCTCAATCAGGACACCAGCCAGGTGCATCAGCAGGTGCTGCGTGAGCTGAGCAATGTGCCGTGGATCGATCACACCCGCGTGGCGCTGCTGGGCTACCGTTTCGGTGCCAACGTGGCGACGCGTCTGGCCTATCTGGAAGTGCCGCGAGTACGCGCGGTAGCGACGCTGGGGGCGATGGTGCACAGCGTGTTTGTCGATGCGCAGCAACAGCAGCAGTTGCCGGATATGTACATGGATATGCTGGCGAGCCGCCTCGGTATGTCTTCCACTTCTGACAGCAATCTGCGCATTGAGCTCAATCGCTACTCGCTGAAGGTGCAAGGTTTGCTCGGCCGCCGCACGCCAACGCCGATGCTGGCGGCTTATTGGCCGGATGATATTTTCGGTCCGGAAGCGGACGCGCAGTTGATCGCTAACTCCTCCTCGCAGGGCAAGACGCTGGCGATTCAGGCCAAGCCGGTTTTTGCCAGTTTTGACAAAGCGCTAAATCAAATTTGTGACTGGCTGGAAAAACAGTTGAAAAGCTAGCTGGCGAAATCCCTGAACTCTGCTACTACTTATATCCGGGATTTTCCATTTTTTAATTTAATGGAAAGCTGGAAGTGCAATTTAAAGGGTTAAGGGAAAAGAGATGACATTACCGAGTGGTCACCCCCGTAGTCGCCTGCTTAAGCGCTTCACCGAATTGGGGCCGTATATCCGTGAAGGCAAATGCGAAGAGACACGCTTCTTCTTCGATTGCCTGGCAGCGTGTGTCAATGTTAAGCCTGCACCAGAGCTACGTGAGTTTTGGGGCTGGTGGATGACGCTGGAAGCCTATGAAGATCACTTCACTTACGAATATCATTTTGGCCTGTTTGATAAAGCGGGTGATTGGGGCGCGGCAACCATCAAAGGCAAAGAGAACAACGCCAAAGTGGAAAGCACGCTGCGTAATTTCCATGAGCGCTTGAAGGCGATGCTGCTGGAACAGAAACTCGATCTGCGACCGGCAGAAGGCTTTAAAGAAGAGCCGGTGAAATTGAGCGCCTGATAGGTATTTAAGGGTTTAAACAGGAAAGAGCCGGTGATGAGCCGGCTCTTTTTTTATAGACACAGCGAGGGTACAGCAATATTCGAATCATTCTCGCTGCAGGAAGGCGGCAAGTGTGTGAATCCCCAGGAGCTTACTGAAGTAAGTGACTGGGGTGAACACACGCAGCCAACGCCCCTGCAGCGTGAAGGATGAAGAGTATTTTAGAACTGATACGTCAGGCCAACTGCAACAACGTCATCGTTGTTCAGGTTCAGCTTGTTGTTGTCATCCAGCTGGTTGATTTTGTAATCCACGAAGGTCGACATGTTTTTGTTGAAGTAGTAAGTCATGCCCACGTCGATGTATTTAACCAGATCCTCGTCACCGATCCCTTCGATGTCTTTGCCTTTGGTCTGGATATAGCCGAGGGACGGACGCAGGCCGAAGTCGAACTGATACTGCGCGACCACTTCGAAGTTCTGCGCTTTGTTAGCAAAACCACGCGTGCCGATTGGCGTCATGTTGCGGGTTTCGGTGTAGATAGAAGCCAGGTAGATGCTGTTAGCATCGTATTTGATACCCGCGCCCCATGATTCCGCTTTATCACCGCTACCCAGCGCTTGCAGCTGCTGCTGGTTAGTGCGGTCAGAAGAGGTGATGGCAGACATCAGGCTGATGCCGGTGTCAGCGATGGTGTAACCCAGTGACGCACCGTAACCGTCGCCGTTCTGGCGCGAAGTATCGGTGATGCTGCCACGGGCGTTGGCGCTGGTGGCGTCGTTTTTGCCCTGATATTGCAGCGCGAAGCGCAGGCCATCAACCAGACCAAAGAAGTTGCTGTTGCGGTAAGTGGCCACGCCAGTTGCACGCGCAGTCATGAAGTTATCGGTACGCGCCGTACCGTCACCGCCGAACTCTGGGAATACGTCAGTCCAGGCTTCTACGTCGTACAGCACGCCGTAGTTACGACCGTAGTCGAATGAACCGTATTGACCGAATTTCAGACCAGCAAAGCCCAGACGGGTTTTGTTGCCAGCGTTGGCGTCTGAACCTTCAGAGTTGTTCGCGTTGTACTGATATTCCCACTGACCGTAACCGGTCATCAGGTCATTAATCTGCGTCTGGCCTTTGAAACCGATACGCACATAAGATTTGTCGCCGTCGCTTGACGTGTTATCGCTGAAGTAGTGTTCAGCTTTAACACGGCCGTAGAAGTCCAGTTTATTACCGTCTTTGTTATACACTTCTGCGGCGTTTGCGGTGGAAGCCAGTGCCAGCGCTGATACAACTAATGCCAGTGTGCTCTTCTTCATTTTGCTATCAATCCCAATGAGTAAAATTTGTTGTACCCGTGAAAGGTTTTGTAAAACACGGAACTTTTTACCGGGTGGTGATGAACGTTTTATGACAGTTTTTCGGATTTCTTGTTAATCGCGAACTTTTGGTCTACCGCATTGTCAGGGGATTTTTGTGCTTTTCCCCTTGCTGTTGTTGGCTTCCTTGCTCACTCCTGATAAAACGTCCCTTCGCAGATTTTTTTCTTACATGGCAGGAAAAACATGAGTGGCAGTCAGACCCTTGTGGTCAAGTTGGGAACTAGTGTCCTCACCGGCGGTTCACGTCGGTTGAATCGGGCGCACATGGTGGAGTTGGTTCGTCAGTGTGCGCAGTTGCACGCGGCAGGCCATCGCATTGTTATCGTCACCTCTGGCGCAATCGCTGCCGGACGCGAACACCTTGGTTACCCCGAACTGCCACCTACCATCGCCTCAAAGCAGCTGCTGGCTGCGGTGGGGCAGAGCCGTTTGATCCAGCTGTGGGAACAACTGTTCTCGATTTACGGCATTCACATTGGGCAGATGCTTCTGACGCGCGCCGATATGGAGGACCGTGAACGTTTTCTCTACGCGCGTGACATGCTGCGTGCGCTGCTCGACAACCACATCGTGCCGGTGATTAACGAGAACGATGCGGTGGCGACCGCCGAAATTAAAGTGGGCGACAACGACAATCTGTCGGCGCTGGCGGCGATGCTCGGTGGCGCAGATAAACTGCTGCTGCTGACCGATCAGCAAGGGCTGTTCACCGCCGATCCGCGTACCAATCCGGAAGCGGAGTTGATCAGCGACGTGCAACAGATTGACGATGCGTTACGCACCCTCGCGGGCGGCAGCGTATCCGGCTTGGGAACCGGCGGCATGGCAACCAAACTGCAGGCGGCGGACGTCGCTTGCCGCGCCGGCATTGATGTGATCATCGCCGCCGGCAGCCGTCCGGACGTGATCAGCGATGTGCTGCATGGCAAACCGGTCGGCACGCGTTTCCACGCGCAGCAGTCGCCGCTGGAGAACCGTAAGCGCTGGATCTTCGGCGCACCGCCGGCAGGCGAAATCACCATTGATGATGGCGCGCTGGCCGCGATGCTGGAGCGCGGCAGTTCGCTGCTGCCAAAAGGCATCCGTGACGTGCAGGGCAATTTCTCGCGCGGTGAAGTAATCCGTATTCGCAATCTGCAAGGGCGCGATATCGCCCACGGCGTCACGCGTTATAACAGCGATGCCATGCGCATGATTGCTGGCCATCACAGCCAGGAAATCGGCGAGATCCTCGGTTACGAATATGGCCCGGTAGCGGTGCACCGCGACGACATGATCGTCAGTTAAGGAGCGGATGATGTTAGAAGAGATGGGTAAAGCGGCGCGTGCTGCGTCGTACAAACTGGCGGAACTCTCCACCGAACAAAAAAATCAGGTGCTGCTGAGCATCGCCGATCGTCTGGAAGCGGAAAGCGCGGACATCCTGGCGGCCAACGAGCAGGATCTGGCGGATGCGCGCCAAAACGGCATGAGCGAAGCGCTGCTCGATCGCCTGACGCTCAACCCGCAGCGCCTGAAAGGCATTGCCGATGACGTGCGTCAGGTGTGTCGCCTGGCGGATCCGGTTGGTCAGCTGATTGACGGCGGCCAGCTCGATAGCGGCCTGCGCATCGAGCGTCGTCGCGTGCCGCTCGGCGTGGTTGGTGTGATTTATGAAGCGCGCCCTAACGTGACTGTTGATGTGGCATCGTTGTGCCTGAAAACCGGTAACGCGGCGATTCTGCGCGGCGGCAAAGAGACTTATCGCACCAACGCCGCCACGGTGCGCGTGATCCAGAATGCGCTGACCCAGCACGGTTTACCGGCGGGCGCGGTGCAGGCGATTGAAAACCCGGATCGCGAGCTGGTGAATCAGCTGCTGAAGCTTGATCGATACGTCGATATGCTGATCCCCCGCGGCGGCGCGGGTTTGCACAAGCTGTGCCGTGAAAACTCCACCATTCCGGTGATCACCGGCGGCATCGGCGTGTGCCATCTCTATCTTGATGAAACCATGGAGACTGAGGCCGCGCTGGAAGTGATCGTTAATGCCAAGAAGCAGCGTCCAAGCGCCTGCAATTCGCTGGAAACGCTGCTGATCCATCGCGGTCAGGCGGACAACTTCATTCCGGCTTTCCTGCAACGTATGGCGCAAGAGAAGATTGCGCTGCACGCCGACGAAAATGTGCTGGCGCTGCTGCAAAACGGTGCTGCCGAGGTGGTGGCGGTGCAAGCAGAAAATTATGATGACGAATGGTTGTCCAACGATCTGAACGTTAAGCTGGTGGCGGATATCGATGAAGCCATCGCGCATATACGTGAACACGGCACGCAGCACTCTGATGGCATTCTGACGCGCAGCATTGGCAACGCCAATCGCTTCGTCAACCAGGTTGACTCATCGGCGGTATACGTTAACGCCAGCACGCGCTTCACCGACGGCGGCCAGTTTGGCTTGGGTGCCGAAGTGGCGGTGAGCACGCAGAAGCTGCACGCGCGCGGTCCAATGGGACTTGAAGCGTTGACCACCTACAAATGGATAGGTTGGGGCGACGATACGCTGCGTCGTTAATGTTCGCCTCTGCATGACAATGGGCACCGAAAACGGTGCCCATTTTTTTTGCTTTCGATCCACTCATTCCAAGAGCTTTTTGATTTATTTCTGTCATCTATGGCGGGCTCGCGGCTTTTCACCCATTTTTTCCTTTAGATGCTGGTCTTATAGCTACAGAACAATCCTGAAAACCCCTGTCAGAACAAGCGATATAGCACTGAACACTGGTTTTGGCCTAAGCGAGAGGGATAATGATTGTCCAGCTTCATTGATAAAAGCGGTTGGGTAGTAAACTGCCGGTAATATAAAATGAACTGGTAGCAAAAATGAAAATAACATTCAGTCTTTTACTGAAGGCAGATTATTAACTGATGGTTAAAAAAGAGAGTACGAGACAAGCATTCACTGCCAGGCTGATTGCCGCATGCGAAAGCGCGGGAATTGTCGGACATGGACGAAACAAACAGGTTGCGCTTGCGCTGCAAGAGAGGGGATGCAAGATCTCAACGCCGGGGGTGTGGAAATGGTTTAACGGACAATCGATACCTGATGATAATAATTTACTGGCGCTTAGCCAGTTACTCGACGTGCGCGTTGAGTGGCTGCAATTTGGCATGGAAAAACCGGCCGCGTTGCTGACGCAGCGCAGTTTAGTCGATCCACAGCAGCTGTTTCGCGTTGAGAGTTTGGATATCGGCCAGCAAGGCGTGCGCAGTAGTTCTACGCGCGATGAACTGGTGGAGACCATTCAAGCCATTGAATATGGGTTGGAAGAGGCGCGGGTGCTGTTTAACGGCCGCCCGGCCGAGAATATTCGCCTCATCGCACTCAACAGCGATTCGATGGCCGGCACCTTCGCGCCGCGCGATCAGCTGTTTGTCGATATCAGCGTGCATCGCTTCGACGGCGATGGCATTTATCTGTTCACGCTTGACGATCAGCTCTATCTCAAACGCCTGCAACTTCAGCACAAAAAAGTCGCGGTGATCTCCGATAACAAGCGCTATGAAACCTGGTATCTCACGCTGGAAGAAGCCAGGACGCTGCAAGTGGTGGCGCGGGTGATCATGAGCCAGGCGCGGGATTATCAAATACTGGGCTGATCACAAAACGCCAGATTGCGACAAAAAAATATTTTGGCTGAAATCATAAATTTAACTGCTGGTAAATAAAAAATTAACCATTGGTGTTTGCCAATGCATTAGAACCTGTTAATAATTTGAGCATGGATGGACAACATATCTGCTCACGGATGAGCCCGCTCTTAAACAATTGAGGCGCTGCACAAGCGCGATACATACCATCCAAAGTTAGTGAACTTTGGGATGGGGTGGATACGCACTTTGCAGCGTTGTCAGTTGCCCTCTGTTTTTCACTCTCCTCTACTTCACCCTGGCCGCGAATGCAGCCGGGCGAGTTGACGTCGAGTATTTTCCGGAGGAACAGCGAACGCGTCGGCATCAGCCGCATCGCCATGCCTGCCACCCCATCGCCAAAGACTCATTAACAGGAGGAGTTATGGCGATTATCCAATATGGGAAGTCAGTATTTACCGGCAATGCACGCACACGCCGCCATCGGCGACGTCAATCCCTCAGCCGCCTTAAGCGCAGCATCGATAGCGCACTCGGCATCGAATACGAAAATGTCACCCTACGTACTGCTGAACGCATCTGCCAGCGCCAGACGCTGTCGCGCGTGGATTGCGCCGTGTTAGCGCCTGCCCGCGTTCAGCAGGCGCAAGCGAGCGTCGATAACTGCTGTTTGCCCCACGTTTACTTGTACGCCGTGCGCTAAACCTGCATCACTTTCCCCAGTTTTAAACGGAACGTTCCATTGTTGCTCACTGTTTAACCATTCTTGAGCGTTTCGCTTACCAAACAACGCGCTCAATGCTGTAAACGATCAGCGGAATTTATGTTTTTTTGCTGTTTTGCGCAGCCATTTTCGGACTGTTGCGCCCGTCAAAGAGGAATTTCTATGAGCCAGATTATTGCCATCCTGAATTTCGAAGAGGGTTACCGCGAAGCGCCTTATCTCGACACACTGGGTTTTCCCACGGTCGCGGGCGGCATTCGCATCGGCCCAAAAGGTGCCTCGCTCAGCAACTACATCTTCCAGGTGCCGCGTCCGGTGGGCGATGTGTGGAAGCAGTGCATTGTTGAGGGCAAGGTGCAGCAGATGCATCAACGTGCGCTGGTGCAGCAGGCACTGGCCAAATGCAATGAAGCGCGCTGCGATGTGCTGATCAGCATGGGCTATCAACTGGGTATCGATGGATTGGCGATGTTTCGCGGCATGCTCACCGCGATTACTCAGGGCGACTTCAATAGTGCGGCGAACGCGATGCTCGATAGCCTGTGGGCGCGTCAAACCTCGGGCCGCGCGCGGCGCCATGCCGAAGTGATGCGCAGCGGCACCTATGACATCTATCGGGGACTGCTATGAATCTGAAACTGTTGATTTTTATCATTGCGGTGCTGCTGGTGATCATTGTGGTGCTGATCATGCAGCGTTTCACCACGCTGGAGTTCGTCAAACATGCGCGGCTGTTATTCAAAACCTGGTCGGTGTGGCTGGCGTCGCTCGGTTCGATGCTTAGCGCATGGGTGCAATCGTTTCCCAGCGCTGCGCTTGATGCCTGGAACAGCATGCCGCCCGATGTGAAAGAGATTCTGCCGCACAACTATTTGGGGCTGATTGGGGCCTTTATGGTGGCGATGGGCGTTATTGCTCAGTTCGTCCGCCAGAAAGGCCTTAACCAGCAGAAAATCGCCATGGAGGAAAAAGCATGACACTTCTCACCACATTGCTCGGCGGCAGCTGGCACTGGCTGGCTGCGTTGGCGGGCGTGATTGCCGCGCTGGTCGCCAGCTACTTCGGTGGCAAAAAAATCGGCAAGGTGCAGCAAGCATCCAAATCCGCCGTCGAGCGCGCCGATAAAGCCGCGGCGCAAGCGGTAGCGGTTAACCAGCAGCAGCAACAGCTGCGCGAGGAGGCCAAACGTGTGGAAGCCAGCAACCTTAATCTTGATGACGCTGCTGCTCGCGACAAGTTGCAGCAGTCGAAATACCACCAGCCCTGAAGCCCCCGTCGTTATTGACTCAGCCTGCACCCTTTTTTCCCCGATTTACACCCACGGCAATGACGCCGAACGCATGGACGTTCGCACCGTGCGCGCCATCAACAATCACAACGATCTTTGGGATCAGCACTGCGGCCAACCGGCTCACTAACGCTGCTCTCTTGCATTTGCATTACCTACCCGAAAAGCCGAGGAGGCTATAATGATCGAAGTTAACTCTTACGCAGAACTGCGCACCACTGTTCCGGCCAAAAACGGCGATCTGGCATTCTTACGTCGCTACAACGCGGACTCCACCTTCCACGGTGGCGGTGATTTTACCGGTTTTATCGGCACCACAACGGCGGTTGAAGATGGCGGTACGCTGGTGATCGGTAACGGTTTTTACTGGAAACGCGTGATTAACGATCCGTCGGAGATCAACGTGTATCACTTCGGTGCCAAAGGCGATGGTTACGCCAACGATACCGACGCCTTTAACCGCATGCTAGCGTGGACGCAAAGCTATTCGGGCAATATCACCGCGTTGCCGGTGCGTTTCCCTGGCGGTAAATTCCTGATCAGCCCGATCGACATCAGCGGCACCGAGCGCGCCTTCTTTGGTTTGCAAGGCGATGATGTGGAGCTGGGTTCGTTGCCGCGTACCACCATTATTTCCGACAAAAGTGCCAACACGGTGTTCAAGGTGAAGGCGCGTCGTACCTCCATCCGAGGTATTGCGTGGAACGGCCAGGCATCGGCCGATATCACCACCAACAAAAGCACCATCACCTCCGATATGTGCAGCAACGTGCAGCCGTTCTTCGAAAACACCTGCATCGAAGGCACCACCGTCAATATCTACTGTTTCCGCGCGCAGAATAACGGCGGTACGGTGATTAAAGTGCTGGATACCCTCGACAGTAAATTCGACCAGATTTACACCCTGTATACCTACGCGCGCGTGTTTGATGTTGGCTGGTCAAACTCGCCGAAAGGCGCGTGGGATCACTCCACGGCGATTGAGCTGTGTAACTGTAACTTCCAGACCGGTTACGGCGACGCCACGCTCTACATGCCGCGTGTGACGCAGGGAATTATTCGTAACGTGTGGATCGAGCACACGCGTAATCCGGGCGATCTCTCTGACGGCGGCTGGACGGTGGATACGCTGAACATTGAGGATTGCGGCACGCCGTTGAATCTCAACAATGCGCGCGTGGTGATCCGCCAGCTCAACCTGCAATCCGGCGCGAAACTCAGCCTGGATGCCGCCGCCGGACGTTGGTTGTCCACCTTTGAATATGGCTATCGTCGCGACGAAAACTACGGCACCTTCATGACCGGATCGCTGCGCGCCGGCTATTACAGCGGCTACAAAATTACCAATAACACCGATACCGATAATTGGTACCGCGTCGGGCAGCTGTTCTTCCCGAACGCCAACCAGCAGTGGGTGATGGAGTTTATTGGTAAAGCGGATGCGACTCAGCCCACCGGCACAGCGGGTTCGCCGGTCAACGTGGCGGCGACCGGTAAAACCTGGGTCAATCTGCAGCGCCTGGAAACAGTGTGGGCCGATGCCTATCACATGGGGCAACCTGCGGTGCTGGATATTCGCTACAGCCGCGTCGGCACCACCTATGCGGCGGTGTGGGTAAAACTGCGCGCCAACAGTGGCGATACCATGCTGAACCTGAAATGTACCGGTCCAACGCGTTTCGATACCGGTTCCTGCTCGCTGTTCCAGCAGGACTTCTCGGTGGTGACCGATACCACCAAAATGGGCGGTTTCAAACCGGCGGCGCGTTTTGGTCTGCATAACGGATTGGCGGGAATTGGGGCGAACGAGAAAGGGGTGCTAACTGTCGCTACGGCAGCCGGCACACCGACCAACAAAACGGCGCCGACGGGCTTTGTGCTGGTCAACATTAACGGTGTCGATCGTAAACTTCCTTATTACGATTGAGGGCTGGCATCTTTTTGGCGAGGCTTCGGCCTCGCTTTTTTTTTAGCCGGAATAACGGCATTTTTACTTTAAGTCCGTTAAATCACCTCCGTATAATTTTTAAACACAAAAATTGATGTACACTTTGATGTGCATTATGCTGTGTTTAATAAATATGATGAGAGGTAATTTTATGGAACGCATTCTCGCAGAAAAATCGATAAACATTACGGAGTTGAGGAAAAATCCCGCTAAGTATTTCATTGATGAGCCGGTTGCCGTTCTCTCCAATAACCGACCCGCAGGTTATATGATCAGTGCTGAGGTGTTTGAAGAGCTTATTGATCTGTTGGAAGAGAAACAGGGAAAGGTGCATACCGTGGCGCGATTCAGACCCAACGCTA
Organism: Pantoea sp. CTOTU46764; assembly: GCF_031974595.1. Classification (NCBI taxonomy): domain Bacteria; kingdom Pseudomonadati; phylum Pseudomonadota; class Gammaproteobacteria; order Enterobacterales; family Erwiniaceae; genus Pantoea; species Pantoea sp. CTOTU46764. The sequence goes on from NZ_DALYOQ010000067.1 coordinate 26,772, forward strand.
ACCGCTTAAGTGATATTGCGGAGAGTGGAGAGAAACTGCTGCAAGGCGCTTCTGACAAGGATTTGACAGAGTTCACCGAATGAGCATAAGGGTTTTTAAATCAACCTTGATCCGCCAGCAATTGAGCCCGGCAGAGCTTGATGATTTGGCGGCGGATTTTCTTTCCTACAAAAAAGACGGAGAGTTGCCCGATACATTTGGTCGGGATGCTCTTTATGATGATGACCGAACCTACCCATTGGTAAAAGAAGAACAGGTGGCTCACATTCACCTTGCCGATGCGGAGGCACCTTTTCCCAAATTCTTACGTCAGTTCAAACGCACCAGCGATCAGGCCCATTTGGTTTATTGCCGGGGTGCGATGGATGCAGATGCCTATTTACTGATAATCATCCTAAAACCCGAAGCGCATAAAATGGCGCGCAATAATAACAATATGCACAAGATCGGAATGATGGCCGAAGCGTTTAGGATGAAGTATTAAGTTATTGAAATTCCCTCAATGCTTTTCAGTTAAGAAATCATTTTGCTTTAAATCTGGTGCGGGCTCTGACACATCTGCTGCGTCACGGG